>NZ_BAAHSI010000015.1:0-30555 GCF_054601575.1 Faecalimonas canis
AATAGTTTTTTTACTGTACTTTCAATTTCCTCTTTGACTAATAAATCACTGTTTTGTAAACAAAGATTAACAAGCTGTATAAAATTTATAACAGCATTAAAGTTAATATTTTTCTTTGGCTTATCTATATATTTAATATTTTTTTTCATAGAAGTTCTTATGGTTTCAAAAGATTGATTTCTTTCTGTTCGTAAAAGAATAGCAGTTAAATCATCTCTTGATAAATATCGAAAAATGTTTTTTTCATCTCTCAGAAAAAAGAATGAATATAAATCTATAAATTCCGATTTTGTTATTTTTCCATTACATTCTAAAATCTTAAAAAAACGATTTTCCAAGTTGTGCTGCGACTCTTCCATAATAGATAAAATTAAATCCTCTTTTGAGTTATAAAAATTGTAAAATGTACCCGTTGAAATGCCTGTGGTTTTTGCTAACTCTCTAATATTAAGCTGTTTATATCCTTTTTCTCTAATTAAATTAATACAATTTTGTTTTATAATTTTATACAAAGACTGTTTCCTTGCGTCTGAAAAAATTTTAGGCATATTTTTTCTCCTTTAATTTAAGTGATAAAATGAACGGTATGTTTATGTGTTCATTTTATCACTTTCTACAATTTAATACAACTGTATTTTATAAGTGCAAGCTAAAAGCTTAATTTACAATCTTCCAGTTACTATCCTTATGTAACACAAGCTCATACTGTGATACCTGCGTCGCTTTTGTCTGATTATCAATGAATTTTACCGCTACATTGACTTTCACATTATCCCCGTTCTTTGTAAAGATAGGGTTTACCAATTCAGAATAAAAGTAGTCCCTGCCGATAGGTTCAATCACATTTCCAGCTACATAGTAGGCAAGCTCTTTTTCTGTGGCTGTTGGGTAGAGCTTAAAGAATGTTTCCAGAAATGCGGTAGCGTCATTGACAGTATCAGCGTCTACGCTTGTGTCTGCTTCTGGTGTCTTAAGCTCATAGTCTGATTTTTCAACTGCTGGTGCAAGGGTAGGGTTTTGAACGATTACCATATCCCCGTCAGCGTCCACATGAACTTTTACGGTATAGGTTGCTTTCACATTGTTTGTCTGTTCTCCCTCTTTTATCTGCTGATCTACTTCGTAGGTAGCAGAAAAAGTGTCCGTTCCCGATTGCTCGATATGCCATACAATCACATCTGTAACCGTGGAGCTGGTCGGTATATCGTTTCTAATGGTATCTATATTCAAGTCCTGCAATTCCTTTGTCAGATAACCGCTGATTGCCTGCGTCCTTGCTTCAATCGCTTCTTTGCTGTTATTCCATGTGTAATAAGACTTCGCAAAGTTCTTCACGAAATTTTCTATCCCGTTGGTGTCCTGCAAGCGAAGTTCAATGATTTCTTTTTCGTGGGTCGTGTGCTGGTCGATAGCGGTAAAATTCTTATATACCCCAAAGCTCACGCTTGCGATAAGCACCACCCATAACACAATCACGGTTTTCTTATGTGTGCCTACCTTGACAGTACGCACCTTTTTTTCTTTGACATTTTCTGTCTGTTTCTTATTTTTCTTAAACATATTTTCAAGTCCTTTCTATTGTTTTACTCGTCCTGCACCGATTAAGTGCTGTTGCCAGTAACTACTACTTAGGTCTGCATATCCTATCGGGTCGCCTGCATGGTACATCTGATTATTTCCTACATAAATGCCGACGTGGGTTACATACGAACCAGCGTTATAGGTAGAATGGAAAAATACCAAGTCCCCAGCCTTTGCCTGCGAGAGTGGAAGATGTTGGGTAGCGTCATACTGTGCTTGTGCTGTTCTCGGTAAGGAGATACCAGCTTTTCCATAACACCATTGCACAAGTCCGCTACAATCAAAGGAAGTGTTCGGGTTACTGCCACCATACACATATTTCCAGCCTTGATATTTCAATGCTTCATTCATAATCGCTTGTGCCGTCGCATTATCAAAATGTGCCACGGTCAGATATTGATTGACTAATTCCACATAGAACATATTTCCATAGCCATACCGCCAGCCCCCATTCTTTGCAACGGCTATCGGGTTGGTATAGGTTACTTTCTTTCCACCCGATTTCTCACGGGCGAAGCTCTCTGCAAGGTTAAAGGTATGTTTCTTTCCTTTTCCTGCCACATATCCCACATAGCCACCGCCATAGTTATAGGACTGTATCGCTACATTCAAGTCGTCGATACCTTGATTTTTGCAGGAAGAAAGCAGGGACGCAAAATACTTACACCCCTGCTTGATTGAGCTTTCCGTATCTAAAGAGTTGGGCGGTAGTCCCAGACTTTCTGAACTCTGCATAACATCTTCTGCCGTACCGCCACTTTCTACTTGAATGATAGCCAATAGCACATTGACATACTCAGAAATTCCGTATTCTCTGGCGTACTTTTCCACCATAGGCTGATGTTTCAAGACTTCTGCGGATAAGTTCATACCCGTAATGCCAGAAGAAAAATTGCTGTTTTCGTCGTCGCTGTCTGCACTAATGAGGACACCAAAGAAAAGCACCAGAGAAAAGAGGATAGGAAACAGACTGCCAATGAGAGCGATATGTTTCAGTTTCATTTTTTCTTTTGTCCTTTCTTCGTTACAAGGTTACGTTTTTTCTCTGTGGTCTGCTGGTTCTTTTGGACGGTCTGCGTCTGCTGAACCTTTATCCTGCGGTCTTTGGTGTAATTCTGGCGTGTTTCCTGCGATACTACTTTTTCTACATTCTGCCTATGTACTGTCTGCGTAGGTTGGGTCGCTTTTCTATCAGAAGCACCAGAAGATAACGGACGCTCTTTGATAACATTTGTCTTGACTGGTTCACTTGCTTTTGAAGTGGTCGCTGTGGCAGGGCGTTTGACTTCCTGCATTTTTTCCGCACTCGGCTTTGAAGCTGTGGCTGGTCGCTCATGGGGACGGGTAGCTCCCGTTGTCGCTGATCCGTCAGACTTTCGCTGTGCCTGCCTTGCTTCTTGTGCCTTTTGAAGCTCCATACGCTTGTCAGCGATATTTTGTCTATGTTGTTCCTGCTTTTCCAAGCGTCCCGTCTGTCTGGACTGCTGTTCCTGCACCATGCCACGCTTGAAGTCGGACACGCTGGACTTTGCCTTTTCCTTTGCGGAATACACCGCATAAGCGGTCTGTGTCGGCATATCCTTGATGTTTTCTTTGACAGCGTTTGCTTTGTCTTTCACTTTATTTTTCGTATCTAAGACAGCACCCACCTTTGAGCCTGCACGCTGTCCCATGCTGGAAGATGTATTACCCCGACTGTCTTTTGTAGCTGTGTTCCTTGTCGGTTTTCTGTTTGAAATCGTGCTACCTGCCACCGCACCAGCAACACCGCCAGCAGTAACCGCACCAGCAAGCCGTCTTTCCATACGCCTAGCCCTATGTGCCAAGTATAGATATGGTCTGCGGAATATCCTGCGTCCCATGCTTTGACTGTCGTTAGCGTTCAAAGAGAACATACTCATTAAATCGCCCAGCTTCATATAGATACCAGCGAAACATACTATCTGCAAGAACGCCACCATAAAGAACGGGTAATCCGTGGAAATGTTATAAAACATACTGGAAATGCTGAACGCCACCGTTACAATGAGCGTTATTCCTGCCCGTGTCATTATGGTATTAAACACTCTCACGATTGCCTGCTTTGCCATGCTTTCATAGCTCGGTATCATAGAGAGCAGAAAACTAATAGGCAAGAACATAGCGAAAATGATAAAAAGTATCTGGCTGAACAACATCATACCCGTAAGCAAGAATACAAATATTGTTATTCCTAAATTGAAGAACAGTAGGAAGAACACCATACCTAAACGGTTTACGACCTGTGGTATCGTCAGATTGTTGTTGTCGTTGTCCTCGATTTCTGTTTTCACGACTTCTTCTCTGGTTTTCCCGTCCTCGTCCTCTGGGCTTGCCGATACAAGAGCTTCTACACGGTCTGTCCCGATTTCCTCTGCGTTGCTGTTACCGAATTGAAGTAAGAGCCACGGCTGTTCCACTTGAATAGAAAATAAGCTGTCCCGTATCAAGTCCACGCTGTCCTTGCCCTCGCTGTCAGAGTTGGGGAGCATGATTTTTGTTCCTAAGTCAAGTGAAGCGGTACTGATGTCGCTTGAAAATTCATTTATCTTCTTGATATAGTCGGGAGCATAGGCAATAAACGAAGCGGACAGCACGAATACCACCACAAAGTTGATAACAGCGTGAAGTGCCTTGCTGGTTTCTCTTTTTATCAGTCCCGTATAGGAAACATAAAGTCCCACCACTAAGATAATGAGAAGCAGGAAACCAACATAGAAGCCAGAGCTGGAAAAACCGTTTGCTGTAACACCAGCAAGGGTCTGTATGCTTTTTCCGATACTGTCTGCCATATCGTTAATAAAATCAAGTTTATAGGCTTCCTGCACCACATAGCCCGTTGCATTGCTTAAATAAAGGCTTATCGTCCAGACAAAATTAGTGATACAGTAAAGCCCGTACTGCACACTTTTTCCAATCCCGTCCAGCCAGTTCCACGGAAGCCACGACCAGCTATTATCTACATAAAAATCAAGCTGATAATTCGACAGCGGATATTTTGAGTAAAGATTTTCTGCGTTTATGGTATCGTCTACAAGTCCTGTCGCATGAGCCACCGTCCCCAAAAGTGAAAGCAGGATAAGGGAGAGTGCCACGACAAACAGAGCCATTTTGAGAAAGTGGAAAATCTTCTTTTTTGTGAACGCACCTTTTATCCTTTCTTTCATCACTCCACCTCATTTCTCTGTATAGGCGGTCTGGTATCAAAGGCGTGTAGCAATTCTTCAAAGACTGGGTGTATCTGTACCACACCGACACGCCCGTATAAGTCCTGCAATAAGCATTGTCCGTTCTCCAAATCACGCAAGCGTTTCTGGTTGTTCTCGTCGTCCTTGTCGATACCGAAAAACTCTAAGGTCTGCTTTATCTCGTTAATGTCAGTAGAACGAAAGGCAAATTTCAAGCCGATATTGTTTTTCAGACTTTCTTTTGACACGTCGCCAGAAGATTGTGTAACAAAATAAACGCCTGCCTGCATAGCTCGCCCAGCACGAACCAGCTTATTTGATAAGGTTTCGCCTTGTGCCACATTTAAGAACGCCCATGCTTCGTCCAAATCTACAATCTTAAAAATACTTCTGTCCGAATGGATAAAATCAAGGGCAAAGGTGCTAATCACAATCAGCATAGACACCGACAACAATTCAATGGTCGTGTATTCCTCAAAAGTGGTATCTTTATCTGGCAACACAAGGTCTGCTACTTGAATGATATTGAGCTGGTTATCAAGGCTGATTGCATTTTCCACCGTACCGTCTGAAAACAGCAGATGTGCAAAGTCGTAGTCCGTGAAGCTGTCGATATGGTCTGCAATATTTCTTGATATGGGCGTATCTTCACTGCGTAGCTCGTCTATCACATGGAGCAAGCCCCGACTGTCGCTCTGGGTAACGGAACGCACCGCTTTACGTAACACGGGGAATTTTTCGCCATCCCTAGAAGAAATACCCGTAAGGAATGTTAAGATGTCGATTGCCAGACTTTCAGCGTCTTTTACATTCTTCATAATCACGAATGGGTCAAGAAGTCCTGCATTTTCTTTTTCGCTTGTGAGATTGACAATGTTTATCTCATGGGCTATCTCTGGGAGCGTTTCTTTCCAGTTGCCACGCTCTGATTTTGGGTCTAAGATAACCGCTTGTCCCCCAAAGAGAACAGAGTAGTACACAAGAAGATTGTTGCAGAACGACTTTCCACCGCCAAGCGAACCGACAAAAGCAGACGCTAAAGCGTTGGTAACTGTACCTTTTACACCTTGACTGGCAAGGGACGGTTGCAGGTACACATTTCTTCCCGTATCAACGGAATAGCCCATATAGATACCCGTAGTTTCTCCTAACTGCTGGGTCGCTCCAAAGCCAAGCCCAGCCAAGAAGTCTGATTTTACATACTGCACATAGTCATTGATATATCGCTTGCTGGCAGGTAAAAATTCAGAATGAAGTCCCAACATATCGCCAGCAGGACGCACCAGTTTTACATTGAGGTCGTCGTAAAAGTCCTTGACTTCATCACAACGGCGTTTTAATTCGTCCAAATCATCAGCACAAACACGCACCACATAAGAGAGCTTATACATACTTTCTTTTGTCTGGTCTAAATCTGTTTCCAGCTCGTCCACGCTGTCTAAAGCGTCCACCACATTTGAACTGGTTTCACTTCCTGCTTGATAGGCGTGATTATCAAGGTCTTTCAATTCCTTTTTCTTATTTCTTACTGTAGTAAGAGCCTTTCTGTTCTCCACGATTTCTACATTCATAGAAGTATCAACGGGGAATGTAAATTGCTGTTGCTGGAAATAGAAGATTTCACTTGACGGAAAATCAAGCTCCCCGACAATCGCATTGACGGTAAAATAAGACACATAGCTTTCCTTGTCCTCATGTTCCAATCGTAAATACCGCTGGCTTTCCTCAATCACACACCTTGTCGGACGGATAAGGTCGTAGTATTTTATCAGCGTTTCTTTCTGCAAGTTCTTCTTTGGTAGCTGGTACTCATAATCTTCATAGGCGACACCGTCCCTGCCGTAAAGATGTTCTATGAGATACCCAAAATCATGGATTTCCAAGCGACGCACCTTAAAGCGACGAGAGATTTTATTTTCCAGTAGCTTTTCCATTTTCATGTAACGGTTGATTTCATCATTCGGCATGGAAACAAAATCGTTCATCAGCGTATGGTTCACTTCATGGAGAAATTCCTTGAACGTCAGCCACGCCGATTTTTTGATGTTCTTCAGATTGAGCTGTTCTTCCGTAACCATGAGCTTAAAGCCAAGAAAAAAGCGGTAGTCCACTTGATTGTCCCCAATCATAGATACTAACGCTTCGGTCTGTTCATCTATCTTCTGATAGGCAACTTCTTTCAATCGTCCCGTAACTAACTCTTTGGACTGCTCCTGCATACTTCTTATGGAGCTTTCTGTGGCAATCTGCAACGCATGAATTTTACCCTCACGGGACTGTGCGATAAGCTGTCGAAAGCTGTCATGCACGATAAATTTCTGCTCTGCGGATAAGAAAGAATAGTTATACGGTATCAGCTCATAGTAGGCGAACACCTCATTGTCCTTGTTCCAGACAAGGTTATTGTCAATATATTTTATCGGGAACATAGTTCACACTCCTTACTGCCGTGATTGTTTCATTCAAGGTCTGCTTATGCAGTTTTACGGCTTTTCCTGCATAAGTGATTTTGGGTCGCAGGGCATAGGTTATCTGTGATTTCAAAAAGCTGTACGGCTTCTTTCCGTCAAAGGTTTTCTGCGACATAAACCAAGTGAGAGCAACGGGAATACCGAAGTATTTGAGAAACGCTCCCTCAATCATGGAAAGTGGGGGAATATCCCCAAACAGAATGATGATAAATTCCGTAATCACAAACCATGTAATCTGTGTAAAGGTAACGGGAAAGGGTAAGTTAAAGTCATTGATTGCATACAAAACTTTTTCCACGTTCCAGATACCCGTATAAGATTTAATCTTTTTCAAGTTCTTTCAGCTCCTTTCAAAATAGAAAAGGACAGCCATATTTCAGACTGTCCCGTAAAGAGAAATACGCTGTCAGTAGCAACAATGCTTGTTGCTGATCTTCCAGCTTGATTTTTATTATTATTTTCGATTACTGTCTCGAATACGATTAGTTCGTTTTTCTTTCATATATACTTGACTCCTTTCCATAATAAAAGCAGTCAATCCTAAGACTAACTGCTTTCTTTTAAACCTCATTCAATTTAATGATAATGCTTAAAACATTATTGCTATAATCAGCAGAAATATTACCGTCCATTTTTTCAATCAACGCTTTGGCAATAGATAAACCTAACCCCGTAGATTTTCTTGCGGTATTTACTGTATAAAATCTGTCAAACAATTTCCCAATTTGTATTTCATTAAGGTCAGAAGTGTGGTTTGAAAATACAATCTTCCCATTTTCAAATAATGATATTGTTAAATCTCCCTCACTATATTTGATTGCATTATCTATAATATTATTGAAAATACGAAGTAAGGCAGTTTTATCAACAGAACGCACAATTTTTTGTTCGCACAAATTTATATTCGGAGTAATGCCTTTTTCCTTAAATATCGCATAATAGGACGAAATACAATCTTCTAAAACATTGTTGATTACGGTTTCTGTATAAACGCTATTTTCGGTATCAGAAATAATAGTTGTATATCGAAATAGTTCTTCTACCAGCTGTTTTAATGCAAAAGTACGATTTTTAATGATTGATAATTGTCTGGCAATATGTTCGCTTTTTTCTTCTTTATCTAATAAACTTAAGTAACCGCAAATTGTTGTAAGAGGAGTTCGTAAGTCATGGGATATATTCGTAATAGCATTTTTTAATTCTTTATCGCCTTGTATATAGCGGTGCTTTTGTTTTTGCAATTCTTTCAACTCTACATTTATATCATTTGCTAAAGAAGAAACTAATTTATCATGTGAGGAAAGCATAATTGGAGTATTCGTATCTGTATATAATTTTTCTGAAAACCCTCTTTTTATCTCTCTAATTGCTTTTCTCATATAAAAGATTTTCAAAAGTAAAGCAAATATTATTACCAACAAGAAAAACACCATTATTTTCCACAACATAACATCATTCCCTACAAATTCATTTCAAATTCTTTTGCTCAAAGACCATTATACCTGTTCCCGTGCTTATTACAAGTATAAGTATATTGTAAATAATCATTTCCGTAGCTTGTGTAACTTGCAAATTGATCAGATTTAAAAGTTGTCCTGTTGGTAAAAAGATATTTAAAAATTCATAAATTTGTTTCACAATGCTATCTGAATGAGCCATATCAGAAGAAAACAACACACTTAGCACATAAAATGATATTCCAAACATCAATAAACTAACTACTAAACAGATGATTGAAGAAGAAGCCTTATTTTGATTTATCATAACAATCATGGTATTTATTCCGGCAAATGTTATTGTTGCAAGAATGGAAATCCCTAAAATTAAAGATATAGTGTGAATATCGGTTTTAAACGGAGCTATTAACCAAGTACCCAACCCAATAATTGTTATTTGATGTGCTAACACTAAAATAACACTGGCAATCACACATATCAGCAAAGCAGAAATATATATTTTTAACCGACTATTTCCTGCAATGATTTTATTTCTAATTGTTCCGTCTGAATAATCTGTTCCTAAGAACCAAGAACAAAAGATAGCAACAATAAAACCGATTATAAGAAAATGCCATACAAGTCTGCTTTCTAAAGTATAATCTGTTCCATAAGCTATCATTTCACGGTGTGCAAGTATAGGAATAATTATTCCAGAAAGTATCATAAGTCCAAGCAGACACCAATACAATCTACTTTTAAATAAGCGTTGAAAATATGCGGAAAGTAAGTTATTCATAACGGTTTCCTCCAATCAAATTGATATAATAATTCTCTAGGCTTTCGTCCTGCTCTTGAATATTAAGAACATTGCATTCTTTTTTTGCCAGTTCTACAACAAGTGATGTTATATCTAGTTTGGCAAATACATCTATTTCTTTATCCGATATGACAGAATAATCATAGCCTTTTTCTGTAAGAACATTGCATAACACTTCCATATTTGAAACGGTCAGTTTTACACATTTCCTACATTTCGTATTTAATTCCAAAGCACTTATTTCTTGTATCATTTGCCCTTTATCTATAAATCCAAAATGTGTGGCAATGCGAGAAAGCTCATCAAGAATATGGCTGGAAATTAAAACCGTAATACCATGTTCGTGATTAAGTTTTAAAATCAGTTCTCTAATTTCAATAATACCTTGTGGGTCAAGTCCATTTATCGGCTCATCTAAGATAAGGAAATCTGGAGAACCCGATAAAGCGATTGCAATTCCTAATCGTTGACGCATACCTAAAGAAAAATTTCTAGCTTTCTTTTTACCCGTATTTTCAAGTCCGACTAATTTTAATAAATCTGGAATAGTGCTGTAAGAGGGAATACCTAATATTCGATACTGCTGTTTTAAATTTTCTTCTGCACTCATATCCAAATAAATAGACGGTGTTTCAACAACAGCTCCTATTCGTTTTCTAGAACGAACAATCTCTTTAGAGTAATTATTTATTCCGTATAGCGAAAAATCTCCCTCTGTTGCTTTTTGTAATCCACAAATTAAACGAATTAAAGTTGTTTTTCCAACCCCATTTCTACCAATCAAACCATAGATAGAACCTTTAGGAACATTCATTGAAAGTCCATTTAATGCGTTATAATTACCGTATGTTTTCTTTAAATCTTTCGTTTTCAATACATATTCCATTTTTTCAGCCTCCTTTATTTACGGTCAAAATACTAAGTCAAAAGTGTTAAGAAAGCTGTTAAGGAAATTGTTAAGAAAGTGTAAAGATTTATTCTTCTGCCATTTTAAATCCAATCCCCCATACTGCTTCAATATATTCTTTATCAGAAATGTTCCTTAATTTTTTTCTTAGATTACTTATATGCACTCTTAGTGAACTTTCCATACAATCAGGTGTTTCTTCGCTTATACGTTCAAGCAAAATATTTTTAGTGATAACCTGTTTGGGATTTTCCATTAGTATTTTCAATATCGCATATTCTGTTTTTGTTAATTTAACTTCTATATTTTTAATAGATACAGTACGGGTGTTTAAGTCCAATCGAATATCCTCATGTTCTAAAACGGAATTTATAGAATTGGTCTGACTGTGTCGAAGTTGAGCAACAATCCGTGCCAGTAACTCGTCTACATCAAATGGTTTTGTAACATAGTCTACTGCACCATTTAATAACAAAGCTATTTTGTTTTTAGTATCTATTTTTGCACTAATTACAATAACGGGTATATGTGCGATTTTATCTATGATTTCTTCTCCACTTAACCCCGGCAACATTAAATCCAGCAAAATTAAATCTGGTTTTATACTAGGTATAAGAAGCAGGGCTTCTGTTCCAGAATAAGCATGAGTTACTTTATATCCTGCACTTGTGAGAACTTCTTCCAGCATTTGATTTATATGCACATCATCATCGACAATTAAAATATGTTTCATTTTTAAAGCACCTCTTTTCTTGTGTAAGTCATATTATAAATTCCTACCGTTCTAATATCAATGACTATTATTTTCTTGTACTAATTTATTTACGCAAATTTAGTCTATTTGAAGCCCTTACTCAATTTATTCATGCTGTCAGTAGCAACCATGCTTGTCGCTGATCTTCCAGCGTTAATATGGTATCTCGCACATACCTCGGCTTGTTTCAATAAAGCAACCACCCATATCCAAATCTCGCCCGTAGGCTTTATAGTCAATGTAGTTCTGTAAGCTGGGTGGAATGTCGCCAAGTGCCTGCAATTCGTCTATGTAGTAGTAGGCAACGTCTGTCATAGTTTCACAGTCGGGATAATAATAAATATCGTCCTTGTGTTCCACGACTTCTTCCAGCGTCCCGTAGTGGCTGATAAATTCGTCCAGACACTCTACGATATAGTCGGGAAGTTCCTCTATCATTTCATACATCTCATTGAGTTCTTCAATGGAAACATACTCGCCAATCGCAATGGGGAAGTTATCGGTATCATGGATAGCGTATTCCTCATATTGTTCATTCAAGCCGATTTTTTCTTTCACATCTTCCTCGTCAATAGGAAACGTGAACCAAGCACCGACTAAATAGCCCTCATTGTATTTGCCAAGATTAGCAATGTAAACCGCCATATCATCAATCATAAGCACCACCTCATTTCCTACTCTGGCAGTTCAAAGATACCGTGTTCCGTTACTAAAAATTTCCCGTGTTCCTGCAAGTGAGAGGCGTAGGCTTCAAAGTCAAAATAGTATTCTTGACAGTCCTCGGATAAATGCTTGAACGTCGGGTCGTTCATCAGCTTTTGCCTTGCAACATCTATCATGCTTTTGCAGTCGGGATAAACCGTAATCACATTTCTGCAAATATAAAGTGCTTCTAAATTTTCATACACCGTAAGTAGTGATACATATTCTTCCTGCATATCACTTGAAAGCTGGCGGTACATAAAATCTAATTCGTTGAGCTGGTACACGCTGGTGTGTTCGTGGACTTCATCAGCATAAGGCAACACCTTTTCGATAATACGATAATCTTGACTTTCTGCACCGATACCTAACTTTTCTTCAAACTCGGCAACATCTATCGGTAGGTCGAACCAGTATGATGTTGTTTCTTCGCCAGTTGTTCCTCTCGTTTCCACCAGCACCCTTGTTTCCTGCATTGTTCCTCACGTCCTTTCTGTTGTTTCATCACATCTTTTAAGGTCTGGTACGACATACCAAACACATATTTAGAAAAATCTTCTAACTGTCTTTCTTCATAGTCGGCAGGGTTCAGTCGTTTCATTTCATGCCATACCTTACGCTTTTAAGAGGGCAGGTCGGAAATGTATTCACAGCCGACGTTTGCCTGCATATCCTTAAAAATATCGCTCATTTCATCACTCCAATCTGAAATTTTGGTAAGAAAAAAGCAGTCAATCCTAAGACTAACTGCTTTGTGTGTATGGATATGAAATTGTTTATCAGACATATTGTTTGAAAAATACATTTAACTTTTGCCCTAGTAGTGTTGGCGTATCTGTATTTACTTCATGTCCTGCATTTTCAATAATAGCTATTTCTGCGTTTTCTATCTGTTGTTGCAATTCTAAAGAAGCTTTTTTATTTATCTTATCCTTATCGCCACAGACAACAAGTACCGAACATGATATTTTTTTCAGTTCATGTTTAAAATTAAGTTCTGTCATAGATTTGCATAGATTGATAAAATCTGTTTTCTGAAAGCCCATTTTTTCAAATGCTGAACAAGGCATAATACGGAATATCAGATTTTGCATTTTTAACAGATACTTTGGCATTTCATATTGTGTGCCTATTAACACTAATGAGTTCATTTTTTCTGGGTGTTCTATCGCATACTGCATAGCAAGAATACCACCTAAAGAAAGTCCACAAATATTTAGCGGTTCTTCAAACTGTTCACAGTATGTTTCCAATGTCCGATACAATGTATCATAACATGGTGTTTTCCCAGAAAGCCAATCTGATAAATTAGGGCATAAAACTTCAAAATCATCATTGAATACTTTTACGGTATCACTCCAACTTTCAGAAGATTGTCCCAAACCATGAAGCATTATATATTTCATTTCATCACTCCTAGATACTGTGTTTCATATCCACATTATAACATTCTCATATCAGCACCACAATAAAATTCTATGCACCGATAATCTTATTGAACAGCTCTAACAGACACCATTTCATCACTCCAATCTGAAATTTTGATAAGAAAAAAGCAGTCAATCCTAAAACTAACTGCTTTGTGTGTGGGGATATAAAATTGTTTTTAATCTTGAATAGGTATCCAAATTTCAATAACTGAATTATCTCTATTCCAATGGAAACGGTAATCATATTTTTCAAAGTGCAGGATAATATTTTTTATAGGGGTATATGGTGTATTAGGAATAATTTCCTGATAAATTTTTCCATAAGTTTCATATATTTTTTCCATAGCACCGATATGCTCCATGACCAAATACTTATAAGACGGTATTTCTTTATACAGAAAGTTGTCTGGAATAATAGTTCGCTTTGGTATAGAACAGAAATAATAAAGTTTTCCATTTCTCCGTTCCATAAAAGCATATTTTACCCAATTTCCCGATTGTGAAAGATATGATTTCTTCAAATTACTGTTAAACTTTCTCCAAAACTGCGTACTAATCTGAATATTCCTTTTTTGGTAATTCGTAAGCTCTACTTCCTGCCCAATAACTGAAAATGCGTCTAATTCTCTTATAGAATAATTCATCATTTTACTTTGTGAGCAGTGATAATGGTATAACTGTACGCATTTATTGTAATGATACAATTATCAATCGTTATGTACCAGTTTTTCCCTTTTCTTATAATTTCTGCATTAGAAAGACTGATTTTTTCTTTGCACCATTCAATCACGTTTTCTACATTCAAAGATAAGTTCTTTTTAATTCTAATAACGCCAAGTTCAGTTGTATGAAGTCTATCCAAGTTTTCCAGTAATTCATTTGCCATATTTTGACACCTCATTTTTCAACAGATTTATTTGTATATTTCATATCCCAATTATATCATTCTCATATCAGCACCACAATAAAATTTTATGCACCGATAATCTTATTGAACAACTCTAACAGTACATCTTTCACACCGCCAGCGTTGAATACCAAACCGACAGCAATCAAGGCAACTACCAAGAAGCCGATAAGTTTGGAAAACTCACGCTTGAAACCTAAGTAGATACCGATAACCACAATCGCCATAAGCACTAAGCTCTGTGCGTTTGATAAAAACCATTGATACAAATTTTGCCCGAAATTCATTTAATTGTCCTCACTTTCTCTTAATTGTTTCATTTTATAGTCGGCTTCTTTGCCGACGCTTAACATACACATCAAGACCACGCCGATACCCATTCCCATAGATACCAGCAGGAAGTCTTTTACTAATTCCCACATTTTTTATCACTCCTAACTTTCTACTAAATCTTTTGCAGGGGTCGTCTGCTGTTTGATTATCATTTCATGCTTTTCTGTGAGCTTTGCCTGCTGTTCGATTGTTTCCATGTAGTCTGTGCCGTTTCCTTTATCAATCCTTTTCAGCATTTTCAAGGTCGGTGCTACCTGCCTTTGTACCCAACGCAACGTGCGGTCTAAGGTATAAGGCTCTGGCTTTGTCGTCAGCTTCAAACTCTGTCTGTTATCGCCGATAAACCAAGCCCAGCGGTCATTGAGTTTCCAGTCATTTTTTCGCTTGTCTGGTTCTTCATCAACAAACCGCACATACTGGTTGATGATAGAAAAGGCGGTCTGCTCTGCGTCATAATAGGTCAGCAAATCTCGTACTGCATAATAGGCACGTTCATTTCTAAGCCGTATCTCAAAACGGTTGATAATGTCGGCTTCTTCAAGCGGTGTCCCTAACTTGATATACTGCTCATAGTCCTTTTCATAGATACAAAAATACACATCTGATTTCAGCGACCCAAGATAAAGGGTACGTCCCATATATTCTCTGTCGTCCTCTCTGTGCTTGATAAGCTCGCCCGACTGGTAAAACTTATAACTTCTGGACTTTCCGATATATTCCCGTTTCCTGCATTTTTCCGCAAGCTCTGGAATATCCAAAATGCCCGTATGGTCGTTGATAGCAAGGTCGATACGCTTCATCACGCCACCGTCTATGAGTGCGTCCATGAGGAAGTCATACCAGCTTCGTTGCTGTGCCAGCAGGTAACTTTCAAACTGTCGGCAACCACGCCCCTTTAACTCTAAAAGGACACCTTTTTCTTCGTCAGCCGACGTATAGATAAAGATGTCCCCTAAAGAATAATGCTCCGTATAACTGTAATGTCCGTAATCTTCATGGAGCATATAATTGATATTCAGTTTTAATATATCTTTGATGATGTGCTGTATATCCAGCGTGGGAAAACGGATTTTCACATAATCAAACAGCATGGTAAGCGGTGCTTCTGGATTGAACCTTGCCACTTCCTTGTGCAGAGTTTCCAGAAGCTCCTTTGACGGCTTCATTTTTCCGCTTTCTATCTTGTTGAGATATTCCCTTGTGATACCAGAAGCCAACGCCAGCCTGCCTTGTGAGATACCGTAAGCAATCCGTTTCTCCCGTAATTCTTTTATCCATTGTTCTTCATTCAGAACCATACCCCCAATCTGTAACGTGTGAAGTTTTTTTAGGCGACTTCACAGCCGATTTTTGCTAGAAAATCGTGCCAGAAGCCTTATGTTTCCTATGTTTTTTGTCTATTGTCTATTTGCAAACGTACCCCTCTGTTAGATACCGAGGGGTTTTACCTGCTGGCGTGGCTTACGCCACACCAGCAACGGCTAGTCCGTGCCGTCGCCTTTCGCTTCGCACGTCGCCGTCCCGTCCTGCCTTGCGTTATTCGATTACCAGCGTGAACGCTTCTGGATCATCAACAATGTTGTATGAACCGAGCGTGTCCGCTGTCTGCGTATATCGGAAGTGAAACAAAGGCTTTTGTCCTTTCATGGAAAAACGGGAACGGTACACCGTACCATATAAAGCGTTTGGCTTTGCCACATCATAGCTGAACAGAGTAGAAGCAAAATCATTCTCCCTGCATTTTTTGATGATTTCCTCTGCACATTTTTCTTTATCTGTTATGATAAGACGGTTGAGCGTAAAGGTAACGTGTTCCTCATGGAAATTTTCTGATGAAGTTCCCATACTTCCTGCTACATCAATCTCACGTCCCCATTGCAGATAGGAAACCGCCACTCCCAGCACAAAAAGTACCGTGATTGTTATGATTTTTCTCTTTTTGCACATACTGTTACTGTCCTTTCTTATAGGATGTATTATAATACAGTCTACGGTAATACATCTTATTTATCAATACAGTTGTATCTTATAATTCAAAGAAAAGACGAGGTACAGCGTATGCAGGTATATATTGATTTAGAAAATCTTTTGAAAGAGAAGAATATCAGTAAAAACAAAGTCTGTGAAGCGTGTAAATTACAGCGGACACAGCTTAATAACTATTGCAAGAACAAAGTTTCCAGAATTGACCTCACAATCCTTGCAAAGCTCTGTGATTTTCTGGAATGTTCCCCAAACGACATATTGAAATTGAAGTAGGACTGTCAGCTTTCGTTGCTTGCAGTCCTTTTTTCTTCCAATCTGCCGATTTCTTGTAGAAAGTCATGTCCTTTTGGGACTAAAGGCGTGTAAAATTCGCTTATAACGCTTGTTCCCACATCACAATAGCCACGCCCCTTGATACGCTTCTGAAAAAACTGCTTTTTCACATCTGAACCGAACAGCATACCGTAACCTAATTCGCTGATACGCCCAAGTCCCACACGGAAATTGAAGTTATCTCTGATACCGTCCGAGAAATACTTTGCGTCTGGACGCTGGCAGGCAACAATAAGGAAATAACCTGCTTGCCGTCCCAACATAACGATTTTCTTTAGCTGGCTAAGTAGGCTTACGCTTTCCTTTGTCCCCAGCATTTCAAAAAACGCTACATATTCATCAAAGATAAGAAAGCAGGGTGGCAGTCCCAGATAGGCGTAGTTTTCGCCCGTCTTATAGTTCGGGTGTCGCTTCATTTCCTCACTTCGCTGTACCATGCCCTCATAAAAGGCATTGACGCAATCTATCATTTCTTCTTTGGTGTGATACACATTTCCCATAACTGTCCCTAAGTCTGCAAGGTCAGCGTTCTTCGGGTCTAAGATATAAAGGATAGCGTTGGTATGCAGTAAGGCTTCAATAAGCGTCAGCAGAAAATAGGTTTTACCGCCACCAGTCCCACCAGCAATAAGGGCGTGAGGGAGTGCGTCATATTCCCAGACAAGATTTTTCATCAATCTAAGACAGCCGTTTTCTGCCCGTACTTCATCAATGGTAATGCGGTTCGCTATCATATCATAAAGCAGGGTATATTCGATATAGCCGTCATGCAGGGTCTTGTCGGTCAGCTCACAATACAAGCCACTTTCCAATTTATCCTCTAACCGTAAAAGCTGGTCTTGATATTTTCCCAGCGTGATTTCACAGCGGATATGAAGCAGTCCCTTTTCCATTTGATAATAAATCTTTGGAAACCAGACGATTTTTTCCCTTGATCTGCTTTGCAGGTCAGTAAAAAAACCGCTGTCTTGTACGGTATCGGCTTCATACCACTTATTTTCCAGTATCATTCTTGCCAGCTTTTGACGGTGCAGGAGCTTCTTGAAACTGTCGTAACAGAAGCGGTAATACAGAAAAGCGACCAATGCACAAACACCAGTCGCTATCAGTATGGTTATGAAGTTGTAAGGGGAGAGCGTCAAGCCATTCTCTAACAAGCTGAAATGCTCCCAATCGGTACGCATGAGCTGTTTGATATTCAGTAGCAGGAGAACCGCTACGAACAGAAACAGAAGCGTCCCTATGGAAAAGTGGTAGACAAGGTGCTTGTCGCTGGCTCTGATACGGTATCCTTTGTTCAAAATCTTACGCATAAATCAATCACTCCTTTCTGGGTACGAAAAAAGCAGTCAATCCTAAGACTAACTGCTTTGTGTGTATGGATATGGAGTTGTAAAACTGAAATTTTCTTAAAACAAATTTCTTAAAAAAACAATCGTTATGATAATTACTATTACGGCACAAACACTTTCAATAATTGTTGGTATAAGAATCCTGTATTTCCATTTTTTAATAATTGCACAATTTTTTTCTTGACTATAATATATTTCTATTTGTTTTCCTTGTTCACGAGTCATAAATATTTTTTTTGAACGAGCTTTATTATATTTAGTAAGATACCAATAATGTAATGTGGGAACTTTCTTTATTTCTCCATATTCTTCAAATTCTACTACACACATATAACGTGTTGCATCAAAATATCCAACCCATGTATGCCCATCTTGTTTTAATTTACTTATTCTAGCCCATCTAAGATTATGAGGTTTAAGTATATAACTGATATTTTTCCAGTTTTTGATTAAGTCAGCTAGGCAAATAAATAGTGCTATTATCCAAAAGATTATAATAATTTTCATTATCTTTCTCCATTCACAACTCATTTTTTCATTTCTTCATATCCATATTATAACAGTTCCATATATCCGCTACAATGAAAATATATTCAGCAAGCCTATTTTTTCGGCTGTCCCTGCGGTGTATGGTTCTGTGGACTTCCTGCGTTCTGGTTGCCTTTGTTCTTCAAGACAATATCCTCTGCCTTTACATACCAGTCCACATCTGCACCCGTATAGGTCTTTCGTGATACCGTATCAGCTACTGGATTGACAAGCTCCACGACTGCATTGTACGGAAATTCCCTTAACGGTACTTCTGGCGGTACAGACACGGGAATAATGCCACCATGCAGACTGCATTTCAAATCATAGATACGCTTTTTAAGCTGGGTACTCGGTGTCCCGTCCTCATTCTGCAAGAACACATCACGCACCGCTGTAAATTTTAATTCTCCGAATGTTTTCTCTTTGTCAATAACAAACCCGTTTGATAATCTCATAAATTCTTCACTCCTTTACTTTTCTTCAACTGCTACAATATCATCAGCAACTAACACATAATCGGTATGTCCCATATCCCCGATTGCGTAACCTCTGCCGTATAACTTCGGATTGACAAGTTTTACTTTCTGTTCATACTGGAACTTTTTTTCGCCAGCCTGCACGGGAATTTCCACCACAACATTTTCGCCTTTCTGTACGTCAGAATAAAGGTTATAGCTTCGTCTGGCTAAGACCCTGCGGTTATTTTTATCTCTTTCAAAGACTGGCTCGCTTTCGCCTGCAAATTCAAGAGTTCCAAAAGACTGTGCCATATCTGGCACGACATATTTCATTTCCATATTGTTTTACCTCGTTTCTTTCTATTTTTGATAAGTTTTTTGATTATGATTTCTTATTCTGGCGGTTTGGGAAGTACCAGCAATCCCCCAGATAGTAAAGGGTAAAATCAATGCTTACGCACCCTTGACTATCCGTGTTCTTGCAGGTTGTAGGCAGACAAGCCAGAATAAGCGGAAGTCTGCCGTTTGACCGCTTCGGCGGAGAGCGTGATTTTTCTTTCATCATACCGTTACCGCCTTATGATTTCTTCATTTTACGGCGTTTGTAAAGATATGTTCCAGCCAGTCCACCAGCAGACGCAAGCAACATCACGACAAATGCCATTACATTTGTACTGTCGCCCGTTTTGGGACTGTCGCTAGGTCTGTTAGGCTTTTCTGGTGTCGGTGGTGTTTCTGGTTTTTCAGGTTCTTCTGGCTTTTCCTTAAAAGTAATCGTTTGTCCCTTGTCCTCAATATCCTTATGCTCGGTAACTTTCTTCGGCTCGTCTGGATTGCTTACATCGTACAATTCTTCAAAAGTTACAAGCTGTTTGCCATCAAGAGAAGTAGCGTCAAAGGTAAAGGCAACTTCCACTTTCACAGTTTCGCTGTCAGCGGTAAAGGTATAATCACTTTCCACACGCTTTCCATTGATAAGAAGTTCTGCATTTTCTTCTTTCAACATCTGCCAGCCCACAAGTTTGTACTGTGTACCGACTTCTAAGCCCTCTAAGGTTACGGTATCAATGATTGTAATGTCTTTTCCAGCTTCAAACTCTTTGTTGCCGTCCTTATCGGTAGCAGTCGTATGAATTTTGATGATACGCTCTGTGATAAGTACGGTTTGCCCGTCGTCCTCAATGTTTTTATGTTCCGCAACTTTTACGGGTTCGTCTGGATTGCTGAAATCATACAATTCTTCAAAGGTAACAAGGTTCTTGCCACCTAAAGCAGACGCATTGAACGTATAGAAAATTTCCACTTTCATTTCTTCCTCATCAGCGACAAAGGTATAATCGTTTTCTACACGTTTCCCGTCAATGATAAGCTCGGCGTTTTCTTCCTTTAACATCTGCCAGCCTTTGAGCTGATATTTTGTGCCTTTTGTAAGTCCGTCTAATTTGACAGTATCAACGATTGTAACCTCTTTTCCTGCAAGGATAGTCTTTTCGCCGTCCTTGCTGGTCGCTGTGGTATGGATAGAAATTTCTTTTTCGTATTCATCAGTCAGCGTTCCTAAATCAATCACAAGGTTATTTCTTGATACCACGATTTCAAAAGGTGGGATAAGTTCAAAGCCTTTGTTACTATCAGAGCGTAATTCTTCAATGATGTAGGTATCATAAGGTAATGCACCCTTGCTGTCGTCTGGTTCAGAAGTCCCGAACCACACACCGTCCTCGCTGGTCTTTCCTGCGTTTGTATTGTGCTTATGAGAAGCCCATTCAGCAGAAGTGGAGAACTGCCCGTTATCATCAGTTACCACTACATGGTTTTCGCCCGTCGTCTTGCTTGTGATCCTAAAGGGAACATTAGCAAGACGCTTGTGTGTGCCTGCACCGATTTTTACACCCTCAATATCGCCACGCTTAATCTGATTATAGATAGAATGGGCTTCGTCGGTTAAGTCCACGATTTTTCCATTTTCTGTGATTGTAAACTCAATCGGTTTTGCACCGTCAGTTAAGTAACCGTTTGGAGCTTCACTCTCAACGATACGGAATTTTCCATAAGGTAAGAGGTCAGCAGAAGTAGAAGCGACACCCTCAATATCTGTACGAATTGTCTTTACCACTTCATTTTTCTTGTATAACTTGCCCTCAACCAATACTGCATTATCATTTAAGGAAATGATGTCAAAGGCAGTATCTTTCAAAGTGGCACTTCCTTGTGGCTTTGTATCGCCCGTTTCTAAATCTCGTTTCTGAATTTTTACACCGCCACGGATAACCTTGTCTGATACGGAAAACTGGTTACTTCCAGATAATACGGCAAGGTCGCCGTCCTCGGTAATCTGTGTTACATATAAGCCTTTTATCTGTTCGGACTTATCGCCAGTCTGCATATATGCACCGTCTAACAAGTAGCCGTTTGGAGCTTTTGTTTCCTCAACGGTTAGCGTTCCAAGTGGAAGAACCGCCTTACCGTCCTGCATATAGAAGCTGTCGCCAGATACCTTGTATGCGTCCGCTAATTTTGTGATGTAATGAGTTGTCCCGTCGCTGTCTGTTTCAGCGATTGTCTTTGTAACCCATGTACGAGTAGCTTCGGCAGGGAGATTTCCTTTATTGTAGAAGCCAGCATAATACTTCCATATAAATTCCGCACCTGCTAGAGAAGCGTTCCCCTGCGGATTGTCTTTCTGTGTTTCCATATCAATCTTGAAAAGCTCAATCAAAGTGTCCGTTACTTTCGGTGTATCTGATACTTTCAAAGTCGCTGTTTCGCCAGCTTTGATTGTCAATGGATAGACTGTTTTATCCACTTTATATCCTGCTGGTGCGGATAATTCCTTGATATAGACTGTGCCTGCCGTTACCTCTGCAACATCTGTATTTCCGTTTTCATCAGTCGTAAGGGTGGCAAGCTGTTTCGTGCAGTCCTTATCAGCAAAGACACCGTATATTGCACCAGCGACAGAGTATTTCCCGTTATCGTCTGTAATGCTGGTATTACTGGAAGTCTTTTGCAGTTTTGCATTTCCAACATTGAGCTTCGCCCAGAATTGTCCCAATTCCTGCCCCTCGCCAGAGTAGATATAACCGCCACATTCATAGCGTCCTTTATTCTCTTTGACAAAGGCTCTTGCACCAGAGAAAACTTCGTCCTGCGTTGCCTTTGGAATTTCATTATAAGAAGCTCGCACGTTATCACATTGCCAGCCAAGATGTACGCTCAATCTCTGCCAGACAACAAGCTGTCTTAAAAGGTAGGCGTGATTGTTGCTTATTCCGCTGTGGCTGTCTGTGTACTGTTTTACATATTCGATAGATAAGGCAACGTCGCTTATCTGGTCGGCACTCATGCGTGAGCTTGCGTCAGCTCTGGTCTTGTAACCGTTCTTAAAGTCTGTGTTAATGTCGATACAGTAAGCGTCCTCGCCCTCAACGGTCAAATGTCCCTCATTAAAGGTAGAACTAATCGAACCATCATTCATTACTTTTTCAACAATACCGACACGCTCTGCACTTTCCGTCCAGTATTGCTTACTTTCTGCATGAACGGGTGTAGTCGGTAAAGCAGTAACGACAGTCGCAAGAGCTAAGAAGCCCGTACACAATCGTTTTAACATCTTTGTCATAAATCTAATGCTCCTTTCATTTTGGGTAATAAAATAGCCGTCCAATAAGAACGGCTGGAAATAGAAAAGGAACGTCATGTTAGGCGTTCCATAGTCTATAAGATATTCAATTTTTTCTTGTTTCAATACTGATGTGCTGTACCATATCTTTGCATATCTAGGAAAACTTGCGTATCAAGGCTCATTCGTTAGTAGTAAATAAGTAGTAAATTGATGTGTTTGTTTCCTTGAAAATGCTGATAGATACTGTGTTTTAGCGGATAATCAGATTTTTATTGTGTTTTTCTTATAAATTCTTGTATTTTCTCATGTTTTTTCGGGCATTTGTGGTACAAATGGGTTATTTTTAAAGTCCCAAATCCCTTATGAGATAAGGCTTACATGAGTTGTTTGTGCATGTTTTTGGGTTATAAACTTTTTCTTTTCCAGTTCATCCCTTGCTTCTTTTAATCTGGCAAGTTCTTTCTTTGCATCATCATAGCCGGTATGCGTATAAATATTAAGTGTTACAGATACATCTGAATGCCCCATCAGATATTGCAGTGTCTTTGGGTTCATCCCTGAATTGGCCATATTTGTACAATAAGTATGCCTGCATATATGTGGAGTAACTGGCGGCAATTGCAACAAATTCTCACGATTATATTTTTCTCTTGCATGCTGCATGTACTTTTCCCAATGAAGTGCAACCATTGGCCTTCCATTCTTGTCCAGAAACAGAAATCCTCCATATCCATCCACCATCGGCTCACGTTTTGGTTTCCTTCTATTCTTCAAGATTCGAAGAAATGCTTCTTTTACATCCGCTTCCATTGGAAGTAACCGCGTACCACTTGTTGTCTTTGTAGATACGATGATATACTTCATTTCTCGAGTTCTTTGCAACTGATGATTCACATTGATAATATCTTCTTTAAAGTCCAAGTCTTTTACAGTAAGTCCACAAAATTCAGATATTCTAAGACCTGTCTTGAATAAGATATAAAATGCATCATAATACTGATTATAATGCGGATCATTCTTTACAAAATCAAGAAATTTAGTTTCATCTTCCGGAGAAACAGCTTGTCTTTTCTGACTGTCATTAACAAGTACTGTACCTAATTCAAATCCAAATGGATTTTTTAGAATCAAGTCATCATCCACAGCCATTTGAAAAGCAGGTCTTAAAACACCTCTGATGGAATGAATGGAACTATATCCTCTACCATCTCTTTGTAGTTTTATCAGAAAAATCTTTGCGTCAGAAAGTTTCACATCATCCACTTTCTTATAAGCGAATTCTTCCTTTTTCAATACATTCACCACAAATTTGTAATTCGCTAAAGTATTATGCTTTACTCCTGTTTTCAGGGAAAGATATCGTTCCACAAGTTCAAGCACTGTAATGTTACTTCCTGTAATCCCTTGCATCTGTAAGGACTGAACTTTTCTTTCTTTTTCCCTGAGAGAAAGATCTGCCCGTTTACCTTCCGGCATCTTATCTGCTTCTGTCAATCTCCAACTATATAATATTTTACGCTTACCAAGTGAATCTGTATATTTATAGCGGTAACGTCCACTTGGTTCCTGCCATTCTCCTTGCTGGAGAACTCTGCCTTTATCATCACGTCTCTTTGAAATCATATCCTACCTCCAAGGGGACGCAACATGATATTGTTAGTATATCATGTAACCCCTAATTCGAACACCTCCTTCTTTTAAATTTCATTTTATATCGCACTGAGTGTATCAATAAATTTTTCAAATCTTGTTCGTTTTATCTGTACACGATTCCCATTCCAAAGCAAATACTCTGCATTTGGATTGTCACTGACTAACTTACGAAGCTTTCCTTCTCCAATACGAAAATAGGATGCTGCCTCTTCAATGGATAATGTATACTTCTTCCAATAAGGTATATCATAACTTGTCATTTGTATGCCTCCTTCTATTATCTTTGTTTTTGACATTGGCGGCTGGCAAAGGTATCTATAAAGACTGCCAATGCCAAAGTAGTTTTTTGCCAATGTCATTCTTTATTCTGTGATTAATGCAACTGTTTTTCTTCCCTGACACCAGTCGTAGCTCAATCTGTTTTCCAGCTGCTTTCTTGCATCTCTTCCTGTTCTGGAAGAAATCCCATAGGCTAGTAGTTCTGCCTCTAATTCTTCTAAACACATTACTTTCCGTTTGGTTAATAACTCCAGGATCAATTTCTGTGCCTTTTCCAGTTTCGTTTCCTTTTTCGTTCCTGCTTTCCCCATCAGCAGATCTTCAATGGATATATCGTATTCTCCTAACCATTTTAAGCCTTCTTCTCCTAAAGAAAACGCTACCGGATTTTCCTTCTTAGCAAGAGAATCCTTTTGCTGATATACCACTCGGACATCCTGTTCCTTCTCTTTTTCCACCTTTTCTACAAATAAGATGCTTCGTACTGCCGCTGCGATATCAATGGATCCCAGGGAACGGTAATCGCTCTGACTTCCCGATGACTTATTCAAATGTCCAATGAGAACAATGGCACATCCAGTTCTCTCTGCAATCGTACTGAGATGTCGAAATAAGGGACGGATCTCATTAGCCCGGTTCATATCCACATTGGCTCCCAGATAAGCCTGTATGGGATCCATGATCATGAGGCGTACATTGTTCTGGCGGATGGCTTTTTCAATCCGATCGTCCGTCATAGAAAGCTGTTTTTCATCTTCATTGATAAATCGCACCCTTGTCATATCTGCACCACATTTTGCTAATCTAGGCTTAATAGTATCTGCAATCCCATCCTCTGCTGTTTGATACAACACATTAAAGGGTTCTATCGGAAGTGCATTGGGAAGTTCCTTTCCGTTGGTACAGTATGCAGCGATCGCCATTGCAAGCCATGTTTTTCCTTTTCCCGGATTCCCTTGGATCAAAGTAACCTTTCCAAAGGGAATGAAGGGATACCATAACCACTGGACCACCGTTTCCTCAACCTCCGACATTTTCATGACCGGAACTGGTTTTTCCCTGGCATCTCTCCAACACATCTGCTTTGCCATATTTTCTACCGGAACTTCTGCTACCAGACATTCATTCCAGTCTTTCTTCACCGGTTCTAATCGGTACACACTCAGTTCCTCCTGAATAAGAGAAACAAACTGCCTGCATCTCTCATTTCCAGGCTCATCATTATCCATACACAAGTAGATGGAATGGATATGAGGATATTCTGTATACATCCGTTTCATTGCTTTTTCACTCAATCCTCCCAGGGAAATATAACTATGCTTTTCCCATTCTTCTGGAACTGCAGTGATATAAGACAAAAGATCAATGGGAGATTCAAACACAAACAGTTTTTCATCCGTTCCTATATGGCCAAATCCATAGGCTTTTTCCGAACCTCTTGCCTCCCCACGATATTTGTTCTCATCAGTTCCACGCATAGCTGCATATCTGGGATTCTGTTCTTTATCTCTTCCAACGAACACCACATTGTGATAGTTTTTACTTTCATAAATATCCCCCTTTTCAATCATCTGATTTACCAGTTGTTCCGATAGTTTTCTCTGTTCAATGAGATACTTCCTTGCAATCTCACAGCTTTCATTTCTTTCTGGCAGTTCCAATCCAGGCAAGGGGATGGGGCAGACCTTCTGTCTGCCTGCATCTTCCTTCGCCGTTCTTCTATCGGTTTCTCTTTCTTCTCCTAATAATTCTTTGACTGCCTCTGCAAAAGAAAGACCGTAGAATTCTTTCATAAAATCAATGGCATGACCGCCTTTATTCTGACTAAAACGATACCATTCGTTCTTGTTGATCATCACACTGTCATGTCGTAACCACCGGTATTCTTTTCCACATCGTTTGAACTGTTCTCCTCTCCCAGAAAGAAAAACATATAAATCGGTATCATCTGCTCTTTGGATTTGTTCTCTTGTATATTCTTCCATCTTCTAAAATTCCTCCTATAATTCCATTCCATGATGTTTCTTCTTTCGTTTCATGGTTCTCACTGCTTCTTTTGTTTCTGTGGATTGCTCCCGTTTGTTTGTTTCTGGAAGAGAGACACCTTCTCCTTCCTCTGCCATCAAAGCTTCCACATGATTTTTGATTCCCTCATACTTTCGTAACATGGCATGGATCCGTTTATCTTCTTTTCGTAAAGCAGCTATCTCTTCTGATAAACGAGCGGCTTCTCGTTTCCATTGTCCTTCCGGAATCTTCCCACTTGGGTCTAGATTTTCTTTTAAGATTCTTTCCGAACGATAATATCCGCTAAGTTCTTTCTTATGTTCCTCTTTGAATTTTTCCCTGCCAAAATATTTGTTCTTTAATTCCAGATAAACAGGTCTCGTTTCAAAATACTCTTTCATTGCATAAAGGTTGACATTGACCCTTTGTAAAGCAGCCAGTTGTTTTTTCAACCTCTGGCTCACTTCCTTCAGCTGAGTATCGAATTCCTGGATTTTCTCTGTCAGCTGTTCTGGGGTTCTCACATCCTGCTCTTCCAGAAAGCGGATCGTCTCTGCAAATTGTTTCAGATTTGTATTCTTCGCCTTTTGTGTTCCATAAGCGTAGGATTCTGCGACTGCATTTCTCTTGTCATAATAGTTTCTTAGATAATCCGCTAAAGTTGGCTGATGTAAGAACAGCATCCGTTCCATCAACTGGCTTTGTCGAAACAACGACCATTGAAGAAGATTCTTTGCCCGTTCTTTCATATCATTCAAGGCACGGATAAGTCGGTTTAAACTTCCCAGTGCAGTTGAAATTCCTCTTGCTTCCATTGCCTGTACGTTCGGTCCTTCATGCACCATCGGGATCTTATCAATCCCCCGTTCCTCATAAGATCTGGCATCGACTCTTTCTGTAAGTCCTTTTTCTTCATACAGTTCGTTACACATCCTCGCCCAGGCACTTCTCAATTCTTCCAAGGTTTCTTTCCTACTCCAATCCGTTGTATGTACCGCCCGAAATATCGGCTGTCCTTTCTGATTCAAAACCGGCTGTCCATCCGGTGTTAATACTGGAATCTTTTTTTGTTTTTGTCCCCAGGTACCATCTTCCTGTAAAGGACGGATGGGAACCATGATGTGCATATGGGGATTGGGGATTTTATCCTTTGCCTTCTTCGGATCATGGATCGCTAGATCTGCGATCATCCCTCTTGCGACTAACTGTTCTTCTACGAATCTTCTTGCAAGCTCAATATTTTCTTCCATAGAAAACTCATTCATCAAGGCAATATCAAAGCTGTGTGCCAGCTGTGCTTTCTTATTTCCTTCGATCCATTCCACCTCATTCCAAAGTATCTCCCTGTCTTTGAATCTCTCCGGAGCCTGTTGGGGAAGATGGATCTCCGCTAATACCACACCGCCTTTTCTCGTATAATCACTTACTTCTCCATAATACGTACATTCCAGTTTTGTACCAGCCCGATAGGCAGCACTGGCAATGGCAGACTGTCCTTTTCCTCTGGACAATTGATTCAGATGAAAGTGATAACATCCCATCTTACTCATCTCCCTGTGGCAGTTCACCTCGCTGCATCGCCTTTAATAGTGCTTCCTCTTCTTCTAATTCTCGTTCTTTTGCTTCTGCAGTTTCCGCCCGTCCACGAACCATTTCATGAACGACATCACAAAACTTACAAGCGGGATCATGAAGAAGTTCATCTATCAGCTGATAAAATTCCGCCTCTGTCAGATATTTGGTATCTTTACAGATAGCTTCTATGGCTGCTCCTTTCTGGATCAACAGATGAGTTCGTGCCTTTCGTTTTTTCTTTTTCTGTGTATCCAGATAGTTCAAGGATCTCTGGATCCTGTGCTCTGCCTGTTCCTTCTCAAGCTTTGCCTGTTTCAATGCAGCTTCTGTTTTTTCAATCTCATAAAGTGCTTCCTTCGTATATTCCTGAAATGTTTTTTTCTTCGCCATATCATTTTTCCTCCTTTTCAATTCTCCCTTTTTCTCTGTTACGGGATAGGCATTTCTGCCGGAAGGGAAACCCTTCTTCGGATGGATCATCCGCAAACACTTTCGGAATTTCCCTTCAGAAAGATGCTACTTCCGTAGGACGCACATACCTTTTAAGGTATATAAGTGCGCTCTTCTGCTTTCAGCATCCGAGTTTTTCTTACTCAAACGGAAGTTCTTCTCCGTCTGGAAGATGCATAAATCCATCTGGATCGGTATCTTCTTTCTTTTCTGATCCTGACAGTTTCTTCCCTTCTGCGAAATAATGTTCTTCTACAATCACGTTGGTGGCATAAACTTTATTCCCCTCCTGATTCACATAGCTTCCTGTCTGGATCCGTCCGCTTACTAAAATCTTCAACCCTTTTTTCAGATATTTTTCTGCAAACTCAGCATTCTTCCCAAAGGTAACACAAGAAATAAAATCTGTTTCTGCCTTTCCATCCTTTCGATATCGTCTGTCTACTGCCAGCGTGTATCGTGCCATTGCAGTACTGTTTTCATTCTGGAAATATTTCACCTCCGGATCTTTTGTCAGTCTTCCCATTAAGATTGTTTTATTCATGTAGTTTCTCCTTTCCCTTTTCGTTTTTTGTTTGTTCTTGAATCAGGCCCGATTCTTTTAAGGCAAATGTAATTTGTGCCTCATATATCAGAACGTAGAGAGGGCTTTTTACAAATAAAAAATGAATTTTATTTTTTTGCTCTCATATAACGAAAGGTTCAGAGGGGAAAATACAGGGTGGAAAAGGAAATTTTTTATTTTTCTGCACAAAAAATACCCCTATGACTTCAAAATTGAAATCATAGGGGCATTTAGTTCAACCTACTCAGTAGGGTGTTTTATATTTTCTTTTATACATGTTATTACAGTGTTTTTCGGTTCGACAAGCTGAAATTGTTATTCATCTTTTGTTTTTTTCTTATAAACAATTGTTCCAACAGAACTTCCAAGACATATGCCAATTGCTATGCCTAACGCAAGATTATCTAAAATAATTCCGAATACTACACCTAAACATAACCCGACTGAAATTCCATTTCCAAAATAATTTTTTTATCCTTCATCATAATACCTCCTGCAAAGTCAACTTTTTATTATTCATCAAAATAGAATAATTCCTCAAATTTTTTATCAAGTGCTATACATATAATCAATGCTAATTTCGCCGTTGGATTAAATTGTCCTGTTTCAATAGAACTAATTGTATTTCGGGATACCCCAACCATTTCTGCTAATGCCGATTGCGAGAGTTTTTTTTCTGTTCTTGCACGCTTTAAATTATTTTTTAATACCAATTTATCATCCATTAGAATAACCCCATACAAAATTTATAAAAAAAGTAAACTGCCAATAGTAAAAATACAACACCGCAAATTATACTCCATTTCTTCTTAAGTTTAATCCCTTCATAGGTAAATCCCAATCCTGATGTACAAAACAAAATAGAAATTATATCTGCCGGAGACTCCATACAAAATAGTTTAATGAACATTATAATAATGCCTAAAACAGTAAGCCCCCAAAGAGAAAAAGCATCTCGTTTTGTACGCACACTCTTTTCACGTTCATCTCCATAAATATTTTCTTTTTTACTTCTAGCTAAAATTTCTTCCTTATTCATTGATATTCCCCTTTCTTAAATGCCAAGTTTTATTTACATTCATAATATACCACTACCAAGTTTACTTGTCAATTATTTCCCAAGTTTTCTTTGCATTAAATCAATGAATATAGAAGCAAGAGAAAATACTTACTTTCATAATTTTAAATTTTCTT
>NZ_BAAHSI010000016.1:0-199540 GCF_054601575.1 Faecalimonas canis
TCCTCCTTCAGTGCGGTACCTACATTGTACCATGATTTTTCTTATAAGGAATTCTCATTTTGACTTGTACTATTTATATTCTAACACCAGTATGTCCCTCAAGCGAGATGGAGTGAAACGAAATCGAGTTTGAACAGTATTGCGTAAACGGAATAATCTTCAAAGAAAAGGTATTATTGTTTGTGTCATTTTTGTGGTGAATGGTGTAAATAATTATGAAGTATGATATTATGAGGAAGTAAAGAAAGGTGAATTTGGAGGTAGTTGATATGGAATTGGTATTTAAACCATTAACGCAAATTCATGCACTGGAAATCGCAATGAGTGGAAATATAATGATATTTATTCTTTTTATGATATGACTGCTGATATAGAAGACTACGAAGAATTTATTGATGAAGATTTGAGAAATCAAAATGACTATTATGAAGCATTGGAAAACAATGAATTAGTTGGATTTTTTTGCATTATCCAACAAAACTCATTAATCGAAATTGGTCTTGGGATGAAACCGGATCTTTGTGGTAAAGGTAAGGGAAAACAATTTGTAAAGCAAATTATAAATTTTTTGGAGTATAATTACAAATTTGATAAACTCATTATGAATGTAGCGTTATTTAATCAAAGGGCCATTAAAGTATATCATTCATGCGGATTCAAGGATTTTGAAATTACAAGTCGCAATTCTAATGGTGGAATATATGAATTTTTAACATTGGTTAAAAGGTATAAGTTAGAATTTGAGGAGGAAAATATGAAAGAATATACCTATGTTACTTTAAGACAAAAACCAGAATTAAAAGAAGAAGCTGCCGCATGGTTTCATGACAAATGGGGAGTGCCACAAGAGGCTTATCTAGAATGTATAGAAGCCTACCTTAATAATGAAACAGAATATGGTTGGTATTTTTGCTTAGACAGCGGACGCATTGTAGGCGGTCTTGGAGTAATCGAAAATGATTTTCATGACAGGAAAGACCTTACGCCAAATGTATGTGCGGTATATACTGAAAAGGATTATCGTTGTCAAGGAATTGTGGGAAAATTACTTGATATAGTCGTGAAGGATATGAAGTCCAAGGGAATAACTCCAATCTATTTAATTACAGACCATACAAGTTTTTATGAAAGATATGGTTGGGAATTTTTGTGTATGGTTCAAGGGGACGATGAACTTGATATGACAAGAATGTATATTCATAGATAAATTTAATGTTGTGGAGGTATATTATGTTTGGGTTTAAGAAAAAAGAAAAGAAACCACTTTTGATTAAAGTGAAAGATGTGTTTTCGATCATCAAATCGGATTACGATGAAGGAATTGCTTTTTGTTTAATTGATTTTAATTTGGAAGGAAATCTCTATACAATGGGGGCGGTGCTTATTCCGAACAGCGAAGAAAAAAAGGAAAACATATATTTTGTTTTTGAAGAAAATCGTTATAATACTTATGAAGAGTTTACAGAAAACGTTAAGATTGACGGAAGGAAACTTTTCGATGCAGATACGATTATAGAAGTTGTGTGTGCGGGAATTATTGACGGAGAACCAATGATAAGAAGTCCTTGGGGAGATACCCGACTAGCGAAAATGGCAATTGCAGACTGATTTTAAAATTATAAATGATATGAAGAATTGGAAAATATGATATTCTATTATGTAAGGAAATGAAAAGAGGAGATAGGGTATGAAAAAGGGTACGATTTTTACAATACTTTTCCGATTATTAGGAATAATAGCGTTAATTTCAGGTATCCGCCTGATTGGTGGAGGCATTTATAATTATGTAGATGAACATAACCGGAAAGATTGGGTTCCAACAATAGCATATGTTACGGATGTATCCGGTGAATATTCAAGTTACGGAGGAGTGAAAGGTGCTTGACGAAGCCGTGTTGACTATGAAATTACTTATCAGTATGAGGTTGACGGAAAAGAATATTCCGACAAACTTTATAACAGAAGTGAGATAATGGAAATTGGCGATGAAGTAGAGATAAAGTATGATCCTGATGCACCGCAGGACTCTACCGACATATTAAAGCCTAGCGTTAAAAATTTGATTGTGTTTTTAATAGCCGGAGTAATGTTTACAACAGCAGGATTTTTCCTTTCGGGTGTTTGGGCATTATTGCAAAAAATACGGCATAGAGGAGAACCGGAAGAGGAAGAAATTCTTCCGCCGGAAGAATATGTATCGCCTGAGGAGAGAAAAAATATGGCTTCAAAACCTTCGGCATCTATTGGTAGCAGAATTGTAGTCGGTATGATTGTTTTCGTATGTATATTTTTAGGAATAAAATGCTTTTCGGGAGTTCGCTCTATAGATGCAGAAGAGTTTTCAGAACTTGTTCAGGAGGCAGGGTATATTACTACAGATACAACAGAAACGTTAAGTCAGGAATGGAAAGTCGGTTCGATGCTTAAAGAGGCGGTTTCAATTAATGAAGATAATATACGAATGGATTTTGTTGTTATGGATACGAATGCCAGTGCAGATGCGTTATTTAACGGTATGACGCTTCCGCTGTCAAACGGAGATGTGGAAGAACGTAAAGGAAGAGTTCATGAATTATATTCTATAGAAAATAAAGAATTATATATTGCCAAAATCCGTATTAGTGATACGGTAATATACACTTCCGTTCGTGCAGAATATAAAAATGAAATTGTGAAATTGTTGGACAAACTGGGGGATTGGAAAGAATAAATAAAAATATTTTGGAGGAGATAAAAGATGAATAAAAAGAAAAGAAACGAGATTATTTCAATTATTGTAGTGCTGTTAGTTTGTGTTGTATTATATGTTTTTTTTATGAATAAAAACATCTACACATTAAATATTCCGAAAGTGGACGATTTAAGTAGTATATCATTAAAAAGCGGAAGTGTGACGAAGGAAATTACAGATGCAAAGACTATGAAAGATATGGTTTCGCTACTAAATGGAAATGGAAGAATGACTAAAGAAGAAAGTGTAAATGATGCCCCTGTCGATGTAGAACAACCGATAAAAGTGGAATTAATTTTCAAGGAGAAAGATTCTTCTATTATTTATGTGTATGAAAAGAAAGATTGCTATTATTTGGAGCAGGCATACAATGGTGTTTATGAAATCAGCGAGGACGAGTACAATAGTTTAGAGAAATATCTACAATAAATTGTGACTAAACAAATTAATATTGATTCAGGTGAAAATTCAAAGTTGAAGATGTAGTCAACATGGGGGATAATTAAAAATAAACATCTTGACATTACGTTTTTGTGTGATAGAATAATGAATGGATTTATATAATAAAAAGGTAATGAATGTGTTAGTAGAGAACCGTTTTCTAGCAGAGAGGGGAAATCATTGGCTGAAAGTTTCCTTAAGTTCAGACGGCAATTGAATTTCCCACAGGAACCGCAGTTTTGAAGAAAGCATTTGTGTAGAAACTGACGTATTTGCACGTTACGCAAACCGAGAGCCTGTCTGCGACAGGAATTAGGGTGGTACCGCGATTAACCTCGTCCCTTTTGGGACGGGGATTTTTTTATGATATAGGAAAAATACATTCTATGAAATCAAAGTGTTTTATGAAAGGAGATAAAATAATGAAAGAAAAGTTACAGAGCATTCAGGAAGAAGCCGTTCAGCAGATTCAGGCCTCTGAAGTGCCGGAAAAATTAAATGAGGTAAGGGTAAAATTTTTAGGGAAAAAAGGTGAACTGACAGCCATTTTAAAAGGAATGAAAGATGTTGCACCGGAAGATAGAGCAAAAGTAGGGCAGTTAGTAAATGAAACAAGAGCAACAATCGAATCTCTTTTAGAAGAAAGAAAAACAAAAATGGAAAAAGAGATTTTGGAAAGAAAGTTAAAGGAAGAAGTTATTGATGTTACACTTCCTGCAAAGAAAAATACAGTTGGACACCGTCACCCGAATACGATTGCATTAGAAGAAGTGGAAAGAATTTTCGTTGGTATGGGATACGAAGTTGTGGAAGGACCGGAAGTAGAATATGATGAATATAACTTTGAAAAATTAAACATTCCGGCTGATCATCCTGCAAAAGACGAACAGGATACTTTCTATATTAATAAGGATATTGTACTTCGTACACAGACTTCTCCGGTACAGGCTCGTGTTATGGAACAGGGAAAATTGCCAATCCGTATGATTGCACCGGGAAGAGTTTTCCGTTCAGATGAAGTTGATGCGACACATTCACCTTCATTCCACCAGATTGAAGGACTTGTAATTGACAAAAATATTTCTTTCGCTGACTTAAAAGGAACTTTAGAAGTATTTGCAAAAGAATTATTCGGACCGGAAACAAAAACAAAATTCAGACCTCATCACTTCCCTTTTACAGAGCCAAGTGCGGAAGTAGATGTTACTTGTTTTAAATGTGGCGGAAAAGGCTGCCGTTTCTGTAAAGGTTCAGGCTGGATTGAAATTTTAGGATGTGGTATGGTACATCCGCATGTTTTGGAAATGTGTGGAATTGATCCGGAAGAATACAACGGATTTGCGTTCGGTGTAGGATTAGAGCGTATTGCTTTACTGAAATATGAAATAGATGATATGAGATTATTATATGAAAATGATATTCGCTTTTTGAAACAATTCTAATGGCGAAAGTTGTAATTCTAAAAAAAGTATAAAAAGGGACAGGGCAAAACTCAATTAGGGACGTAGTAAAACTTAAAAAGGGTACGTCCCAAATTAAAGAAAGGAAGAAAAAGAAGATGAATACATCATTATCATGGATTAAAGCATATGTGCCGGAACTTGATGTGACAGCACAGGAATATACAGATGCGATGACACTTTCAGGAACAAAAGTAGAAGGGTATGAAGTGTTAGACGCTGATTTAGAAAAGATTGTAATCGGGCAGATTGAAAAAATTGAAAAACACCCTGACGCAGATAAGTTAGTTGTTTGTCGGGTAAATGTCGGAGAGGAAACAGTTCAGATTGTAACAGGAGCAAAAAATGTCTTTGAGGGAGCAAAAATTCCGGTTGTTTTGGACGGTGGACGCGTTGCCGGCGGACATGATGGAAAGAAAACTCCGGGAGGAATTAAAATTAAGAAAGGGAAACTTCGTGGTGTGGAAAGTTTCGGTATGATGTGTTCTATCGAAGAACTTGGTTCTACAACAGAGATGTATCCGGAAGCGGCAGAGGACGGAATTTACATTTTTGAAGATGACGCTGTTGTAGGAAGCAGCGCAATTGAGGCGCTTGGAAGAAATGACGTTGTATTTGAATACGAAGTGACTTCAAACCGTGTAGACTGTTTCAGCGTAATCGGAATTGCAAGAGAAGTAGCGGCAACATTTAGAAAAGAATTCTGTCCTCCGGTCGTAAAAGAAACAGGGAATGATGAAGACGTAAATGATTATGTGAAAGTGTTAGTGGAAAATACAGACTTATGTCCTCGTTACTGTGCAAGAATGGTGAAAAATGTAAAAATCGAACCGTCACCAAAATGGTTACAGAGAAGACTTGCGTCAGTTGGTATTCGTCCAATCAATAACCTTGTTGATATTACAAACTATGTTATGGAAGAATTTGGACAGCCTATGCACGCATATGATATGTCAACAATCGCTGGAAATGAAATTGTAGTAAAAACAGCGCAGAGCGGAGAAAAATTCGTTACTCTGGATGGGCAGGAAAGAGAAATGGACGAGTCTGTATTAATGATTTGTGACAGAGAGAAGGCAATCGGTATCGCCGGAATTATGGGTGGAGAAAATTCTATGATTACAGAAAATGCAGATACTGTTTTACTTGAAGCAGCTTGCTTTGACGGAACAAATATCCGTAAATCAAGTAAAAAAGTCGGACTTCGTACAGATGCTTCAGGAAAATTTGAAAAAGGACTTGATCCGAATAATGCAAAAGCAGCAATTGATAGAGCGTGTCAGTTGATTGAAGAATTGGGAGCGGGCGAAGTTGTAGGAGGAACGGTTGACGTTTATGGTAAGGTGAAAGAACCTGTTCGTGTACCATTTGATGCCGAGAAGATTAATGTAATGTTGGGAACTGATATTTCAGAAGAAGAAATGCTAGGTTATTTTGAAAAAATCGGCTTGGAATATGATGAGGAAGCAAGAGAGGTGATTGCACCGACATTTAGACACGATTTATTCAGACTTGCAGACCTTGCGGAAGAAGTGGCTAGATTTTACGGATACGATAACATTCCTACAACACTTCCAAGAGGGGAAGCGACAACAGGAAAATTATCATTTAAACTTCGCATTGAAGAAGTGGCAAGAAATATCGCAGAATTTTGTGGTTTCAGTCAGGGAATGACATATTCATTTGAAAGCCCAAAAGTATTTGATAAATTATTAATTCCTGCTGAGTCGAAATTAAGAGAAGCAGTGGAAATTATGAACCCATTGGGAGAAGATTACAGCATTATGCGAACAACTTCTTTAAATGGAATGCTTACATCATTGGCAACGAATTATAATAGAAGAAACAAAGATGTGCGTCTATATGAATTAGGAAATATCTATCTTCCAAAACAACTTCCGGTAACAGAATTGCCTGAAGAACGTATGCAGTTCACACTCGGTATGTACGGAGATGGTGATTTCTTTACAATGAAAGGTGTTGTAGAAGAATTTTTTGACAAAATCGGTTTACATGAGAGAGAAACATATGATCCGAATGCAGAGAAAACATTCTTACATCCGGGACGTCAGGCAAATATTATTTATGGTGGAAAAGTAGTCGGATATCTTGGAGAAGTTCATCCGCAGGTTGCAGATACTTACGGCATCGGAACAAGAGCGTATATTGCAGTGTTAGATATGCCTGAAATTGTGGATTTGGCTACATTTGACAGAAAATATGAAGGCATTGCAAAATATCCGGCTGTAACTCGTGACATTAGCATGGTTGTACCTAAAGAAATTTTGGTAGGACAGATAGAAGAAGTGATTGAAAAGAAAGGCGGAGAATATTTAGAAAGTTATCAACTTTTTGACATCTATGAAGGCTCACAGATTAAGGCGGGATTTAAGTCGGTTGCCTACTCTATTGTATTCCGTGCGAAAGATAAAACATTGGAAGAAACGGACGTTACAACAGCAATGACAAGAATTTTAAAAGCCTTAGAGGAAATGGGAATAGAATTAAGACAGTAGACTTAGAACGCTTGCACAAAAAAAGTGCAAGCGTTTTGTGCATTATATCTAAAGTGTAAAGATGTTATTGAAAGGAAATGGAAAATATAGTATAATTTAAACAAAATCATATGGATTGTAACTATTGAATTAGGCAAGACCAAGAACAGTATATTTGACTCACTTTTTCAGATTGGACAAGATGTTTCAAAATGTTTTTGGTCTTTTTTTTGAAGAAAAGAATTTACCGAAAAGATAGTCGATTCAGGAAAGGAAAATTTATGAAAAAGATTTTAAAACGTATCTTAACAGGCGTGCTTGCTGTTGCTATGGTACTCACTATGATGCCGATTTCAACACCGACAGTACAGGCAGCGGAAGATAAGACAACTTATGAAATTTATCCAAATCCACATGAGATGTCTTATCAGGACGGCGAATTTGTTATTCGTCAAGAGGTAAATGTCGTTTTTGAAGAAACGATTGATTCTGTTACACAGAAAAGAATGAATGAAGTTTTGGCTTCAAAAAACAAGAAAGTAACTACTTCACAGAAAAAAGTGGAGGGAAAAACAAACATTTTAGTAGGTACATATAATTCAAAAGGATATGTAGATACTTATGTAAAAGAGCACTACAATGTTGCTGCAAGTTTGTTTGAAAAATTTGGAGCAAACTTTGTTGCTTCTAACAATGGAGAAATCGTTGTATTAGGACGTGATACAGATGCAGCGTTCTATGGTATCACATCTTTAAAACATATCTTTAATCAGATGAACGGTTCAACAATCCGCAACTTTACGATTAAAGATTATGCAGACACCAATATCCGTGGATTTATCGAAGGATACTACGGAATTCCATGGTCTAATGAAGACAGAATGTCTTTGATGAAATTCGGTGGAGATTTTAAGATGACTTCTTATATCTTTGCTCCAAAGGATGACCCATATCATAAAGAAAAATGGCGTGAAGAATATCCTGCTAAAGAACTTGCAGAAATTACAGAAATGGTAAAAGTGGGAAATGAAGCTAAATGCCGTTTTGTGTGGACAGCACATCCGTTTATGGGTGGATTCAATGCCAATAATGCAGATGCTGAAATTCAGGCATTGTTAAAGAAATTTGAACAGTTATACAAAGCAGGAGTGCGTCAGTTCGGTGTACTTGGCGATGACGTAGGACAGTTAAATAAAGACATTGTTGTTAAAATGATGAAAGAAGTATCTAAATGGGCAAAAGAAAAAGGTGACGTATATGACACTGTATTCTGTCCGGCAGGTTACAACCATTCATGGCAAGGAGATTACTCTGAGTTAAATAAATATGATAAAGAATTTCCTGAGGATATTAAAATCTTCTGGACAGGTGAAGCGGTATGTCAGCCGGTTGAACAGAAAACATTAAACCATTTTAGAACACACAACCTTAACGGACAAGCAAAAAGAAGAAGTCCTTTATTCTGGTTAAACTGGCCGGTAAATGACATTAATGGTCAACGTTTGATGATGGGAAAAGGTAGTCTTTTGCATACAGATATTACACTGGAAGACTTGGCGGGTGTTGTAACAAACCCTATGCAAGAGGCGGAAGCATCTAAAGTTGCTATTTTTGCAGTGGCAGATTATGCTTGGAATGTAAAAGCGTTTGATGATGATAAGAGTTGGGAAGATTCTTTCAAATATGTAGATGCACAGGCTTCAGAAGCATTACATACATTATCAAAACATATGTCTAATCCACAACCGAATGGTCACGGACTTGTATTAGCTGAATCAGAAGAATTACAGCCATTGATTAATAAAATCAATACGCAGTTAACAGCAGGAAAATTAGTTGACGCAGATGCAAAACAGATGATTGCAGAAATGCAGACAATCATCGATGCTTGCAAAGAATTCCATGCGCAGAGTAAAAACGCAAACTTAAAGAAAGAATTGAAACCGTTTACAGGTTCTTTGGCAGATTTGGCAAAAGCTATTCAGGAATATGTCAAAGCAGAGATGGCAGTAGAAGCAAAAGATATGTTCACTGCATTTAACCACTATAATACAGGTTACAGTGCATTATTAAGCAGTAAGAAACATGAGAGAAAAATGCTTAATGGTTCTGCTATGGTTAGCCCTGGATCAACACACTTAATTCCATTGGCTGATAAATTACAGAAAAAATTATCAGGTCCTGTGAATGACTATGCAACAGGTGGAGTAGGTTCACAGCAAGTGGAAATGACAGCTACATCTAATATTAGTGGTTGGCATCAAGGACCAATTGGAAATATTATCGATGGTAATGACAAAACACATGCATGGGCAAATACAGAAGAAAAAGTTGGACAATATTTCCAAGTAGCATTTAACAAACCAGTAACTGTATATGGTATTCATATCATCAATGGTGCAAACCAAGATAATAAGCATCAGGATACATTCGGTACAGCACAGTTGAAATACAAAGTTCAAGGATCTGAAGAATGGAAATTGGTAAGCCAGGATACTTATAGAGATTATGCAGAATTTGTTGATGTAAGCCAGATTGAATTGGAAAATGTTGTTGCAGTTCGCTATGAATGTACAGAAAAAGGCAGTGGAAACAAATGGCCTGCAATGCGTGAATTCAAAGTATCTACAATACCTGAAAATGCAGAAAACTTTACAAAAACAGTTATTCGTACAAGTAATGCAGAAGGCTGGTCAGTTTCTTCAGGAAAAGAAACAAATGTAGTAGACGGCGATTTAAACACAAATGTACACTATAATGTAAGACAGCAAGGAGATCCAGTAAATACAACTATTGTCGGTGATTATGTTGGGGTAGAATTATCTAAACCAATTGTATTAGGAAAAATCAATATTACACAAGGCAGAGATGATAATGATGGAGATTATTTTACAGATGCAGATTTAGAGTATTCAATGGATAAAAATAAATGGACAACAATTAAAAACTTTAAAAATGCAAGAAAGATTTCTGTAGACGTTTCAGATCAGAATATTACTGCAAAATATGTACGTTTAGTGAACAAAAAACAACAACCGACATGGATTGCAATGCGTGAATTTGATGTAGATGCAAAAATCTTCCATAACGGAAAAGTATTTACAAACGTGGATAAATACAAAAAACATACAGCAGATTATCTTGCTGATACAGCAGAGGTAACACCGATTGATAATGTGACATTAGCAAAAAATGAATACATTGGATTGAAATTGGATAGAATTCATGAATTGGCAGAGATTACAAGTAAATTATCAGATGAAAATTTAACTGTTCAACTATCTAAAAACAATGTAGAATGGAAAGATATTAACGTAAAAGAAAGCAAAGCAACAAAAGTGACTGATGATGCACGTTATGTTCGTATTATTAATAAAACAGAAAATGCTATTACATTTAATGTGGAAAAATTCGCTGTAAAAACAGTAGAAATTTATCCGAAATCAGTAAAAGAAACAAACTACAGCGAAATTGAAAATCCATTAAATGTATTTGACGGAGATATTACAACAGCAACACATTATAAGAATAGTCAGACGCAAGGAAAATTCTTTACTTATGATTTAGGACAGGAAATCGACTTAAAAACATTTAAAGTTGTATGTCGTGACAGTGAACATGACTTCCCACGTCATGCAAAATTCTCTGTATCTACAGATGGAAAAACATGGGAAGAAATCATGACTTTAGGAAATCAGGATAAGGACAACGAAGGAGAATCAGCAGGTTCAGACCATATCAATACTGTTTTACCTACACATGAAATTTCTTACAATGTGAAGAAAGAAACAAACATCAATAAAAAAGCAAGATACTTGAAATTTGAAATTACAAGAAATAAATCTGGTAGTGATAAATGGGTGCGTTTCAATGAGCTTGAAATCAATGACGGCGAATTTATGCCATCAGAAAACAACCCAACATACAAATCAGATGCTGAAGAAACAAGAGATGGTTTATTCAGAAATATGTCAGACGGTGACATTGCAACAATGTTCGTGCCAAGCAAAGACAACGGATATGTACAGTACTCACTTTCTGATAACACAGATGTAAATACAATTAAAGTTTTACAGAATGCATCGGCAATTTCTAATGCGACTGTAAAAGCACGTGTATGGGAAAATGGAAAAGACAAATGGGTAACAGTTGGTAAGTTAAGCCAGTCTTATAATGAATTTGTTCTTCCAAATAATACTGTTTTACTTGATGTAAAAGTAGAGTGGAATAAAACAACACCAAACATTACTGAATTATTAACTTATAAGTCAGAATATAAAGCAGCAGATAAGAATGCATTAAAAGTATTAATTGACAGCAAACAGGATACGACAAGATGGACAACATCTACTGCAAAAGTATATGCTGATGCTTATAAAGCGGGACAGGAAGTAATGACTAGCGAAAATGCTTCACAGGATTCTGTAAATAATGCAGTAACAGCAATCAACAAAGCGATTGAAGGAAAACAGTTAAAAGGTGATATTTCTGTACTGGAAACAATCGTTAAAGATGCTTATAAAGATGCCGATACATACACAGCAAAAACATGGGCTGTATATGAAAAAGCAATCAATGCTTGTAAAGTAGCAATCGAAAACAAAGATGATACATCTGAAAAAGATGTAGAAACATTGAAAAAAGCAGTGGAAGATGCAAAAGCAGGATTAGTATACAATCCAACAAATCAAGAAATGGCTTCGATCGCAGTTGAAGAAGCAAATGCCTTTATCGCATCTATCACAAATCCGGAAAAGGTATATACACAGAACTCATGGAAAGCATATGTTGATGCTAAAAAAGAGGTAGAAAGTTTATTAGAAGAAAACAAAACAACACCACAGCATCCGGATAAATTTGAAGCAGCATTAAATAAATTAACTGCAGCAAAAGAAAACTTAGTTGCTTTAGGTGAATTACCTGCATTAATTGCAGAATTTGATGCAATTAAAGATTCGTCTATTTATACAGAAGAATCATTTGGTGCGTATAGAACAGCAGTAGACAATGCACGTCAGTTGCTTCTGAACGGAACAAAAGAAACTATCGCGGAAGCAATCAAAAATATTGAAACTGCGAAAGCAAACTTAAAATTAAATGGAAATGTAAACGCATCAAAAGTGGAGGCGTTATTAAAAGAATTGAAAGATTTAACAGCAGGAGATTACACAGAAAAATCATTTAACGAGTTACAGAAAGTAGTAACTGAAATTGGAAACAAAGATTTATCTGCTTTAAGTCAGGAAGAATTACAGAATTGCTTCAATCAGTTAAACGATGCAAAACAGAACTTAGTATCTGTAAAAGCATTAAAAGAAGCAATCGCTTCAGCAACAACATATCCGGCAGATAAATATACTGCAAATAGTTATAAAGTATTAACAGATGCAGTCGCAAGTGGAAAAGCATTATTTGCAACTGGTACAAAAGAAGAAGTAAGTAAAGCAACAGATGCTATCTACAAAGCAATGAAAGGTTTGGTTGTAAGAGCAAATGCTGATGAAGTGAAAGAGTATGTTGAGTCTATCGTAGAAAAAGACTTAAGCAAATACACAGAAGAAAGTGCCAAAGTATACAAAGACGCTTTAGCAGTATTAAAAGATATGTTAAATGATTTAGACAATGTTTCGGCAAAAGCATTCGCACAGGCGAAAGCAAACTTTGAAAAGGCAGAAGCAGGTCTTGTAGTAAAAACTACAACAAAACCAAACAATAAACCAAGTCAGAACAACAAACCGGTAAAAACAGGTGATACAGCAAACAGCGTATTCCCAATGTTAGTTATGATTGCAAGTTTAGCAGTTGTAGGCGGCGTTCTCGTATTTAGAAGAAAAAGAACTAAATAATACAAAGTAAATGTAGAGAAAAGAGGTTTCTAAATAGAAATCTCTTTTCTTTTGATGAAATTTCTCGGAGAAAATGTTATAATTACACCATATTGTGAAAAGGGAGAGAGTTTCGTTGAGCAGAAATACGATGAGAAAGTTATTGGAGCAGCCGGCAATGTACAAATATATGCCTGATGTGTTTGGAAAACGAATACTTGAGATTGGATGCGGTTACGGAAGAAATTGCAGATATTTTGCTGAAAATGGTGCAGTTAAAGTGCTGGGAACAGATATTTCCGGAAAAATGCTTCAGACTGCGAAAAGAAAATCTTTAGGGCAGCCTATAGAATATCGCTTGTTAGAGCCGGAAAATACAGTAGAAACGGAAGAGAAATTTGATATGATATACAGTTCTTTTGTTTTTCATTCTGTAAAGCATTTTGATAAATTCATTGCAGAATTAAAGGATTTGTTACATAAAGGCGGCATTTTGCTTTTTTCTCAGAAGCACCCGATTACAACGGCAACTATAGACAGAAAGTCCGGCTGGAATTATAATGAATGGGGAAAAGAAATTTCTTATACATTTTCAAATTATCATCAATCGGGAAGACGAGGGTCCGGTTGGTTTATTGATGATGAGATTATTTATCACAGAACAATGGGGGAAATCATAACGACACTTGGACAGAACGGTTTTTGTATAGAAATTGCAGACGAAACAAAGCCAAGTCCTTTTTTATTAAAACAATATCCGAAGTTGGAGAGAGAGATGTTAAAACCGGCCTTTTTGATTATACGGGCGAGAAAGATATAGAGGAAGGATACGAAGAATGAAACGAGAAGATTTTTATTTTGAATTACCGGAAGAACTGATTGCACAGGATCCGCTTGAAGACCGTTCCGGTTCAAGACTTTTAGTTTTGGATAAAGAAACAGGGAAGACAGAACACCATATTTTTAAGGAAATTATCAATTATTTGGAAGAAGGAGATTGTCTTGTTATCAATGACACAAAAGTACTTCCGGCAAGATTAATTGGTTCTAAAGTAGGAACTGATGCGAAAATAGAAGTTCTTTTGTTGAAGAGAAGAGAAAATGATATTTGGGAAACTTTAGTAAAACCGGGGAAGAAAGCAAAAATAGGAACAAAAATTCGTTTTGGAGAAGGGCTATTGGAAGGAGAAGTTGTTGATATTGTTGATGAGGGAAACCGATTAATTCAATTTCGCTATGAAGGAATTTTTGAGGAAGTTTTGGATCAGTTGGGACAGATGCCTCTTCCACCATATATTACACATCAGTTAGAGGATAAGAATCGCTATCAGACTGTGTATGCAAGACATACCGGTTCGGCGGCAGCGCCAACGGCAGGACTTCATTTTACGGAAGAATTATTAGAAGAAATTGCAAAGAAAAATGTAAAAATTGCCAGAGTAACGCTTCATGTAGGACTTGGAACTTTTCGCCCTGTAAAAGTAGATAATATTTTGGAACATCATATGCATTCGGAATTTTATCAGATTGACGAGGAAGCGGCACAGAAAATTAATGAAACAAAGGAGCAGGGTCACCGTGTAATCTGTGTTGGAACGACAAGTTGCAGAACGGTTGAGTCGGCGGCGGATGAAAATGGAAGATTGCAGGCGACAAGCGGTTGGACGGATATTTTTATTTATCCGGGATATAAATTTAAAATTTTAGATTGTCTTATTACGAATTTTCATTTGCCGGAATCTACGTTGATTATGCTTGTGTCGGCTTTGGCAGGAAGAGAAAATGTGTTGGCAGCATATGAAGAGGCTGTAAAAGAGAGATACCGTTTCTTTAGTTTTGGAGATGCAATGTTTATTAAATAGAGTGGTGTGTACCACTCTATTTTTGTATCTGATAAAAAACTTGCTAAAATCTTTTGTTTGTGTAAAAATGAGTTTGTGAAGGAGTTAGTTGTGACAAACATCTGACGGATTTCAGTGAAAGGAAGTAAAATGACAAATCAGTTTGAAGAATATGAAATAGAAAAAAAGAATGATGCGGTGACAATATGCAGATGTTATGTCTGTGGTGGAGTGATTGAAATTCCTGAGAAAATTGACGGTTGTTTTGTGACGGAAATAGGTGATTATGCTTTTTCTGCTCATGGTCCGTCAGGGAAAGGCGATATTTCGGTCTGTGGGGCAAAGTTAAAAGAAATTATTTTGCCAAAAACAATCAGGAGAATTGGTAAATATGCTTTTTACGGCTGCAGTGAATTAGAAAAAATAAGTTTTTACAGCAATATTTCCGATATAGGTGCGGGAGCGTTTACCGGATGTCATCGGGTAAACAGGTTGGATGTTACTCTGGTGAAAGGCGAAAAATCCTGTCTTCGTGAGTTACTTTTGGAACTTAGGGAAAAACAGTCGGTTACGCTTAAAAGTGAACAGGGTAAGGCAAAACTTGTCTTTCCTGAATTTTTCGAGGAGGCGGTGGAAAATACGCCTGCAAGAATTTTGGAAACTCATACGCATGGGAGTGGGATGTGGTATCGGAATTGTTTTATCCAGACAGAAATACAGTTTGACTTATACGACAAACGCTTTCCGTGGGCGAGAGAGGATGAAGAATTAAATGTTGTATTGGAAATGACATTTGGCAGGTTGTTATATCCGATGGAGTTAAGTCGAGAGGCGGAAATAAAATATAAAGCATTTTTGACGGAATATTTTGAGGAAGCGTGCAGGTGGGCATTTTCAAGAGAAGATTTTGGTGAGATGAAATATCTGGTGAAAGAGATTGCTGTTGAAAAAGAAATGTTGCAGCAGATGATTCGTATTGCGGGGGAACAGAAAAAAGAAGAGATTTTCAGTTATTTGATGAATGAAGAACACAAACGGTATCCGAAAAAGAAAGAAAAAGAGGATAAATTTGTATTATAAAGGCAGGTGAGGACAATGGCGAGAGAGTGGAACGTGTTGCAGAAAGAACAACAAAAAGATTTGGAAAAAATAGAAATCTGTATGGAGATATGGGAACAGGCAAAACAGGAACTATATGTTTCCATGCGTTTTTTTCATGTTGCCCTCAGCAGATTGGAGTTTGAACCACAGTATTCTTCGGGCGAGATTGGGACAAACGGTGAAACGGTATATTTTTTGCCGGACACTCTTATCAGTCTGTTTCGGGAAAATCGCATAAAAATAAATCGAATGTATCTGCATATGATCTTGCATTGTTTGTTTTTACACTTCGCATTGCCTGCGACTGTGGATGGGCGTTATTGGAATCTTGCTTGCGATATTGTCGTGGAGAAAATGATAGATTTTCTTGATGCGAGAAGTGTGAAACGCTATGTTTCTCCGTATAGAAAAAATCTTTATCAGACAATCGAGTCAGAAAAAGGAGTTTTGACACCGAAAAATGTATATGAATTTTTGCGAAAGACAAATGTTTCGGAAGAAGATTTAAGGAGAATGGAAAATGAATTTTATATGGATAACCATTCTATGTGGTCTGAACATTTGACACCGAAAAGTACTCAGGAAAGAAACAGACGCTGGAAAGAAGACAGTGAGAAAATGCAGACGGAGATAGAAACTTTTGGGAAAGAGCAGTCAGATGAAATAAAAGAGATACTTGAGCAGATACAGATTGAAAATAGGGAAAAATACGATTATAGAAAGTTTTTAAGAAAGTTTTCGGTTTTGAAAGAAGAAACACAGGTAGACATGGATTCTTTTGATTATGTATTTTATCATTATGGTATGGAATTATATGGAAATATGCCGTTGATTGAACCGCAGGAAACAAAAGAAGTTTATAAAGTAGAAGATTTTGTCATTGCAATAGATACGTCCATGTCATGTAAAGGGGAACTGGTAAAACAATTTTTGCGGGAAACGTACAGTGTTCTTAGCGAATCGGAAAGTTTCTTTCGTAAAGTGCGTATACACATTATTCAATGTGACGATAAAATTCAGTCGGATGTTGTTATTTCAAATGAGGAGGAACTTCGTTCATATATGGACTCCTTTGAAGTAAAAGGACAAGGAGGAACAGATTTCAGACCAGTGTTCGTCTATGTGAATGAATTGATTAAGCGAAAGGCGTTCCACCATTTGAGAGGATTGATTTATTTTACAGACGGTTACGGTACGTTTCCGGTGAAAAGACCTCTTTATGAAACGGCGTTTGTTTTTATGAAAGAAGATTACAGAGATGTGGATGTGCCGATTTGGGCAATGAAATTAATTATAGAACCGGAAGAATTTAGTGGAAAGGTGGAAGCAGAATGGACATAAAGAGAGCAAAACAGGAAATTAAAGATACGATTTCAGCGTATTTGTTGAAAAATGAGTATGGAGAATATGCAATTCCTTCTTTGCGGCAAAGACCAATATTTCTTATTGGGGCTCCGGGGATTGGGAAGACGCAGATTATGGAGCAGATTGCGAAGGAGTGCGGAATAGGAATTGTTTCTTATACGATTACACATCACACAAGACAGAGTGCAATCGGATTACCGTTTATTTCAAAACACATTTACGGTGAAAAGGAATATTCGGTTACAGAATATACAATGAGTGAGATTGTGGCATCAGTGTATGATAAAATAGAAAAAACAGGGTTAAAAGAAGGAATTTTATTTGTAGATGAAATTAACTGTGTTTCAGAAACGTTAGCACCTGCTATGCTACAGTTTTTACAATATAAATGTTTTGGAAATCATAAGATACCGGAAGGTTGGATTATTGTCACGGCAGGAAATCCGCCTGAGTACAATAAATCCGTGCGGGAATTTGATGTGGTTACAATGGATAGAGTAAAGAAAATTGAAGTACAGCCGGAATTTTCCGTTTGGAAAGAATATGCATATAAATCTAATATTCATGGTGCAATTATATCGTATCTGACAGCCAAACCGTCTTATTTCTATCAAATGGAGATGACGGTAGATGGAATGTTCTTTTCCACACCGCGAGGTTGGGAAGACTTATCGAATATGCTTTATGTATATGAAAAGCAGGAAAAAGAAGCGGATTGGGAAGTTGTTGTCCAGTATATTCAGTATCCTAAAATCGCAAAAGATTTTGCAAATTATTTGGAACTATATCATAGATACCGCTCAGATTATCGGATGGATGAAGTGTTAGAAGGAAAAATTAATGAACGGATAAAGAAGAAATTGAACCACGCTTCTTTTGATGAACGTTTAAGTATTGTAAGTATTTTGTTGGCAAAATTAACAGAGCAATTCCGACAGGCTTATCGCAAAGAAAAGGAAACGGAAGTTCTTTTTAAATGTTTGAAGAGATATAAAAACAATCTGGAGTTTGGAAAAGATGCAATTTCTTGTTTAGAGGAAATAAAGGAGCAGGAAATAGAAACGTTGGAATATAAGAAGAAAGCGGAACTTCTAAAAAGAGAAGAAAAATATATATTTTCCCGCACAATTCAGACGTTGGAGTCTTACACTATGGTGCTAAAAAGAGAAAATCTGTATGAAAAGGAAGAGGGATTTGAAAAGATACGTTCGCTTTTCGCAAAAGAGAAAGAAAGTTATACAAATTTGGAAGATGTAACAGAAAAAATATTAGAAAATGCCTTTGATTTTATGGAGATTATGTTTGGGAACAGTCAGGAAATGGTATCCTTTGTGACAGAACTAAATGCAAACTTTTATAGTATGTGGTTTTTACAGGAATATTCTTGTGAGAGGTATTATCAGTATAATAAAAATGTTTTGTTTGAAGAAAGAGAACAGAATTTATTGAAGAGAATTGAGAATTTATAAAAACAGAGAGGAGTTTTCCTCTCTGTAAATGTTTTATTCATCCTTTTTTAAAATTGTTCGAGCAGAAATACCGTTGATTTCTACATGGTCATCTACACCGATAACAAGGCATTGTCTGCCATCGATTATCCTTGTTTCCACAAGGTCGGTGCGTTCAGGATTTACTTTGATAACAATATCGGGAGTTTTAATTTCAAAAGTTCTTGTATTTGTAATGTTTGTGGCGAGAAGTGTGGATTTTTCGCCTGCCACGTTTTCATACTGTGTATCAAAGTTTTCCAGTTTTTCCTGTTCCACACCACTTTTGGCAAACAGATACTTCACCTCTTCTTTGTCTAGTTCAACAGGGACAGGGGAGTCTTTTTGCTCTTCAATGAGTTCGTTAAGATTTTCGTGAATATTTTTTACGACTTCATAAGAGCATTCATCTCCGAGCGTTTCCGTAATCAGCGTATTAAAAGATTCTTTTTGTGTTCCGGCAGTAAGAGGAGGATAACAGCCAAGTAAACTGTCTACAAGTTCCATATGCAATTCTTCGGGTTTTTTAGAATAGTAGAGTGTGCTATGAATATCTGTACTTCTGTCGTTGAAAGCAGGAAATAAAAAAGCGTGATTTGGCATTTCTACAATCCAATCACGAATGCGGTCGTGAAAAGAATTTAACTCTGCGTCATAAGATAAACCCGGCTTTGAAAGTTTGACAGGACATATGCTGCACACAATATAATCATAAACTTCATCGGAAGCGTCAAACATTTCCTCATTGTCGGAAGATTTCCCCGGAATATCATAGGCGCTGTGAATAAGAAGAATAAGATAATGTTCCGCATAATCGTAAGATTCGATGATTTTATCGTAAAAAGTATTCAAGAGAGTGTCGTTAGTCAGACGGCTCTCGCGGAGTTTAAGAAGAAATTCGTGAGTGCCACCGTTTAATTCTGTTTCAAGCGGAAACTCCATATTGATTAGATTTTTTCCAAGAGTTCCTGACAGACCTTTGCGAAAAATATCAAAATATTTGAACATTTCTTCTTCCGGCAGAGAAAGGAAAGCCTGCTTAAATGTAGATTGTTTTTCCTTTTCTCCGTTTACATAGCATCCGCAAATGCGTGTGATTGCACAGTTTGCGGGCGTAAACTGTTTTTTTATTTCCGAAATTTCTTTTTTATTCATATGTATAACTCCTTTGTTTTACTTAAATTTCTTCGACTATTATATCGTAAAATGAAATTAAAGTTAAGATTTTTTTTACAAATAAAAAGAAACAGTGTGCTATAATATATTTCAATCTAAATAAGGAGGAAATACTTATGAAGTGTAAAAGATGTGGAAATGAAATGAAGATAAAACCGGTTGAAGTGGGCAAAGATAGGCAGGGCGACCCGATTTATAATACATATGCGTTTTGTTATGATTGTAAAATAAAAGTAAATTTAGATAAACAGAGAGAGCAAAAAGAAGAACGGAAAGAGTGTAGAACAGGAGGACAGGATAGGGAAAAATCAGTCCGGACAAAGACGAAAAAGAAAAAAGGAGGTTCAATCAGATTACCTTTTAAATCTTCTGGGAAAAAGAAGAAAACGAAAACAAAGGAGAAAAAAGGACACGGATTTTTGAAATTTGTTCTTTTTCTCATTATTTTGGCAGTGCTTGGAACAGCGGCATATTATAATAGGGAAACATTGAAAAAATGGGCGAAAATCGGTATAGAAAAAATAAATGATGAAAAGGAAAAAGATACGGGAAAAAAAGAAACGACAAAAGAGCCTGTAAAAGAACAGACTCAGGATACGGAAAAAGAACCTGAAAAAGAAATTCAGGAAGAAAATCATCAAAGCAGTCAGACGGAAGAAGAGAAGGGAGGAATATCTGAAAATTCCGTACCGGAGGAAAATACGTTAGATAAAGGAGAAGAATAGAAATGAACAAAAAACAGATTATAGGGGCGGTGGTGGCAGCCGTGTTGTTTATTACCACAGGTGTGACAAGTGTACTTACAAATACGATTGCCGATTCCTTTTTAAAAAGAAATTCCAGTGAAATTCTGTCAGGTGGAACAGAATTACAACTTCCGAACAGAGAGTATGTAGGAGTGGTAAGTGTTGTGGGGACAATACAGGAACAGACAGAATCAGGAGGTATTTTTGAAGTAAGTGAGGGGTATCAGCATTCAGATACGCTGGAATATATTGACAGAATGAAAGAAGATCCTGCAAACAGCGGGATTCTTCTTCGGGTAGATTCTCCGGGCGGAACCGTATATGAGTCTGAGGAGTTGTATTTAAAATTGAAAGAGTATCAGCGGAAGACAAAACGTCCGGTATGGACGTATATGGAACATTATGCGGCTTCAGGCGGATATTATATTTCAGCACCGTCAAATAAGATTTATGCTAATCCAAATACGACAACAGGTTCTATCGGAGTCATTATTTCAGGATTTGATATGACGGGATTATACGAAAAACTGGGCATTCGTTCTTTTAGCATAACAAGCGGAAAGAATAAAGATATGAGCAAAATGAATGAAGAACAGGTTGCAATTTATCAGAGTATAGTGGATGAATCCTATGAGCGTTTTGTTGAAATTGTGGCAGACGGAAGAAAGATGAACGAAGAAGATGTGAAGAAACTTGCAGACGGAAGAATTTACTCAGCAAAACAGGCGAAAGAAAAAGGTTTAATTGATGAAATAGGTTTGTATGAAGATATACGGGAAGATATGCGAACAGAAGTCGGAGAGAACATTATTTTCTATGAGCCAAGTACAGAACCATCTATGCTTGCATCACTTTTTGGTAAATTGGAAAGTCTGAAGACAAAGTCAGAAGCGGAAGTATTGAAGGAAACTGAAGCGGAATTGGGAAGCGGGGTGCCGATGTATTATGCAGAACAATTACGATAATCCGACAGTGTTTGGAGGGTTCTTTGCAAGACTTGCAGCGTATATAATTGACAGTATTATTGTATGGGCGGCGTTGTTCTTTATTCAAATTCCGTTACATTTAGTTTTTTCACAGATAGACGGGCATATATTGTTTCATTATACGTTAAAGGATATTGTGCTATATGTATGTGGAGTTTCTTATTTCATTTTGTGTACATACTGTACAGGTGCAACACTTGGAAAACGTGCCATGAATTTAGAGGTAGTCAGTGTAAACGGTGAAAAACTATCCCTATTTAATGTTATTTACAGGGAAACTATTGGAAGATTTTTAAGTGGATTTTGCATGGGAATAGGTTATCTTTTAGTCGGAATTGACAAAGAAAAAAGAGGAATACAGGATATACTTGGGGATACAAGGGTGATTTATCGCAGGAGATTAGAAGAACTTTCTTATCATCATACAAAGAACCCGATACAGTAATGTATCGGGCTTTCTAATCTCATTTCCAGTGATGCTTTTAAATATGAAATCAAATATATTAAATCTTATAAATAAAAGGCACATTTCAAATGTTGATTAAAGTTTTACTACGTTGACAGCCTGAGGACCTTTAGCACCCTCTGTAATTTCAAATTCAACTGCCTGACCTTCTTCTAAGGATTTGAATCCTTCCATGTTTAAACCAGTGTAATGTACAAATACATCATTTCCGGCTTCGTCAGAGATGAATCCATACCCTTTTTGGTTGTTGAACCATTTTACTGTACCTTTGTTCATAATGTTACCTCCATAAAAATAAAAAAATAATAAATGCCGTATCGGAAACGATACTTCGTTAGATTAGCATAAATATATATAAAAGTCAATAAAAAACGAGTTTGTTTCATAAAAAATATACAAAATAATTAGCGCTTATTCGATATGTTTCGTTTATTCGGCTGACAAAAAAGAGAGGAGATAGAAGAAAAATGGCAAAAATTTATAAAAACGTAATGGAATTAGTCGGAAATACACCTTTGTTGGAGATTTCTGCAATAGAAAAATCGGAAAATTTAAAGGCAAAAGTGTATGTGAAGTTGGAATTATTTAATCCGGCAGGAAGTGTGAAAGACCGCGTGGCGAAAAAGATGATAGAAGATGCTGAACGGCAGGGGAAATTGAAAAAAGGCGCTACGATTATCGAATCCACAAGCGGAAATACAGGAATCGGATTGGCAATGGCGGCGGCATCGAAAGGGTATAAGGCAATTTTCACTATGCCGGAAACAATGAGTGAGGAGAGAAGAAAATTATTGCAAGGATACGGGGCAAAAATTGTTCTCACAGACGGAAAACTGGGAATGAAAGGCGCAATTCAAAAAGCGGAAGAACTAGAAAAAGAAATTGACGGGGCAATTATATTGGGGCAGTTTACAAATCCTTCTAATACAAAGGCACATTATGAAACAACAGGACAGGAAATCTGGGAAGATACAGAAGGAAATGTGGATATATTTGTTGCGGGAGTAGGTACGGGAGGAACGATTACCGGAACGGGACGGTATTTAAAAGAAAAAAATAAAACTGTAGAAGTGATAGCGGTTGAACCAGCAAAATCACCTGTATTGTCGGGAGGGAATGCGGGTTCTCATGGCATACAGGGAATTGGAGCCGGATTTGTTCCTGACATTTTGGACACAGAAATATATGACAGAATTTATAGAATAGAAAATGAACAGGCGTATGAAGGGGCTAGAATGCTTGCATACAGAGAAGGTGTTTTAGTGGGAATTTCTTCAGGGGCGGCAGTGTATACAGCAATTGAAGAGGCAAAAAAAGAGGAAAATGCAGGAAAGGTAATCGTTGCATTGCTTGCAGATACAGGAGAAAGATATTTGTCTACAGAATTATTTGAAGGTGATACTTATAAATAGTTATAAGTATATATCATATATAAAAGATTTACATTGTATACACTCTCTGATAAACTAGACGAGTATTACTTAAGGAGGAACGAGAGGGTATGTTAGAAAAACTATTTAAACTGAAAGAAAACAATACAACTGTGAAAACAGAGATACTTGCCGGTATTACAACCTTTATGACAATGGCATATATTTTGGCGGTAAACCCAAGTATTCTTTCGGCAGCAAAAATGGATCAGGGAGCTGTATTTACGGCAACTGCTTTGGCAGGATGTTTAGGTACATTGCTAATGGCACTTTTTGCAAATTATCCATTTGCCTTAGCGCCGGGGATGGGATTGAATGCTTACTTTGCATATACGGTAGTTATTGGTATGGGCTATACATGGCAGGTTGCTTTGGCAGCGGTATTCGTAGAAGGTCTTGTTTTTATTCTTTTATCTGTAACAAATGTGCGTGAAGCGATTTTCAATGCGATTCCAATGAATTTGAAATCAGCGGTAAGTGTTGGAATAGGATTATTCATTGCATTTATTGGTTTACAAAATGCAAAAATTGTTATTGGAGGTTCAACTCTAGTACAGTTATTCTCTGTTGATAAATATAATGAGATAAATCAGGTATCGGCATCTATGAATGATGTAGGAATTACTGTTCTTTTAGCGATTGCTGGTGTAATTATTACTGCAATTCTTGTTGTAAAAAATGTAAAAGGAAATATCCTTTGGGGAATTTTGATTACATGGATTTTAGGAATTATCTGTCAGATGACAGGACTTTATGTTCCGAATGCAGAATTAGGTATGTATAGTTTATTGCCTGATTTCAGCAATGGAATCAGCGTGCCAAGTTTATCACCTATTTTTGCAAAATTAAGTTTTTCGGGAGTTAAAATAGGGGAGTTTATCGTAGTAGTTTTTGCATTCTTATTTGTAGATATTTTTGATACACTTGGAACATTAATAGGTGTTTCTACAAAGGCAAATATGCTTGACAAAGACGGAAAACTTCCTAGAATTAAGGGAGCGTTAATGGCAGATGCTGTTGCTACAACAGCCGGAGCAGTACTTGGTACATCAACAGTAACTACTTTCGTAGAAAGTGCATCGGGTGTTTCAGAAGGGGGACGAACAGGTCTTACAGCAGTGACAACAGCAGTATTATTTGGTGTTTCTCTTTTATTATCACCTATTTTTCTTGCTATTCCGTCATTTGCAACAGCACCTGCGCTTATCGTAGTAGGATTTTATATGTTGACAAATGTGGCAGGGATTGATTTCTCAGACTTTACAGAAGGGCTTCCATGCTTTATCTGTATCGCAGCAATGCCATTCTTCTACAGTATTTCCGAAGGTATTGCAATGGGAGTTATCTCATATGTAATTTTGAACATTGTTTCGGGAAAAGCAAAAGAAAAGAAGATGAGTGCGTTAATGATTGTACTTGCAATCTTGTTTGTAGGAAAATATTTCTTGTTATAAAATGAAAAAAATGAGGCATTACAGTTGAACTGTGATGCCTTTTTGTATATGATAAAGAAAATAATTTGGGAGTAAAAAAATGAAAAGAGCAGTGAGAAAAGTGATGCGAAAACTTTCGCAAGGGAGAATTGAAGTAAAGTCAGCCAGACATATGGCGGATTTAAAACGGATTGATTTACTTAAAGTTTTTCATCAGACAGTTGACTATTATGTTGAAAATAACGGATATAAAATACCGATACGCCTGTATCTTCCGAGAGAAAAGGAAAAGAATCAAGGCGTATTACTCTTTTTTCACGGTGGCGGTTGGGTTACGGAGAGTGTAGATAGTTATGAAAGAATATGTGCTAAATTGACAGAGGCTACAAAACAGATTGTCGTTTCCGTAGATTATCGTCTTGCACCGGAAAATCCTTTTCCTGCCGGATTTGACGATTGTTATAGAGTGGCAAAAGCAGTATTTACGGAAAATCTCATTACAGATATACCCTTGGAAAAGATAACTCTTATCGGAGATAGTGCAGGAGGAAATCTTGTTGCGGGGGTATGTCAGAAAGCGAGAGATATGGGAGAGTTTTTTCCACAAAGGCAGATTTTAATTTATCCCGCAGTCAATAGCGATTATTCAGAAAAATCACCATATTTGTCAGTGAAAGAAAATGGGACAGACTTTTTTCTAACTGCTCAGAAAATGCAGGACTATATCGAGTTGTACAAGAACGAGGAAAAAGACAAGGGAAATCCATATTTTGCACCAATTAAAGCGAAAGATTTTTCGAATTTACCGAAAGCGCTTATACTTACCGCAGAATTTGATCCGCTCAGGGATGAGGGAGAAGATTATGGAAGACGGATGCAAAATGCAAATGTGGATGTTAAAATGTATCGTATACAAAATGCAGTTCACGGTTTTTTTGCATTAGGGTTAAAACACTATCATGTACAGGAAAGTTTGGAATATATTTGTAGATTTTTAGAGGAGTGTTAGCATGGGGGAAGCAAAAAGGGCAGCATGGAGAAAATTAGATAATGCGGCAAAGATATTTCCTGCGACAAGCGGCAGGGCAGATACGAGAGTTTTTCGCTTTTATTGTGAATTAAAGGAAGAAATAAAAAAAGAAATTTTGCAGCAGGCGTTGGATAAAACGGTTCAAAAGTATCCGATATTTCTTTCGGTTATGCGAAAAGGTCTATTTTGGCATTATTTGGAAAAAAGCCATTTAAAACCTATTGCCGAAGAAGAATGGAAAGAACCGTGCAGTGATATTTATATCAGGGATAAAAAAAGTCTGCTTTTTGAAGTGACTTATTATAAAAATCGAATTAATTTTGAAGTATACCATGCCCTGACGGACGGAACGGGAGCAACATTATTTTTGCGTGAGTTAGTGAAAAATTATTTGTTGATTGCTCATGAAGATGAGGGAATAGAAGATATTCCTCTCGGAAATGAATCGGTTACCGTGGCGGATCAGGAAGTGGACGGATTTGAAAAATATTATTCTCCTAAAATAAAAAAACAAAAAGAAAAGAAACAAAAGGCTTTCCAACTAAAAAAACAGAAACAAAATCGTTTCCAAATGCAGATAACGGAGGCAACGGTATCTGTCGCGGAAGTATTGAAAAAATCAAGAGAATACGGTGTGACGATGACTGTTTTCCTCACTGCCGTACTTCTCTGTGCAATACATAAGGAAATGTCAAAAACAGAGGAAAAATATCCTGTAAAATTAATGATTCCCGTTAATCTCAGAAAATTATTTCCTTCGGAGTCTATGTTAAATTTCTTTGGCTGGATTGAACCATGCTACCAATTTGGACGGGAAAAAGACAGTTTTGAAGATGTGCTTATGTATGTGAAACAGTTTTTTCAGGACGAATTAAATACGCAAAGAATGGCAGAGCATATGAATGAGTGGATTGCATTAGAAAAAAATCCGTTTCTCAGAGTTACACCGTTGGAGTTGAAAAATGTCTGTATGCAGGCAGGGGCGAAATTGGCAGAAAAAGAATTGACTGCTGTATTCTCTAATATGAGCATAGTTTCCATGCCGAAAGAATATGAAAAATATATTTATCGGTTTGGTGTATATACAAGTACGGGAAAATTGGAATTGTGTGCCTGCTCATTCGGAGATAAACTGTCGCTCGGATTTACAGCAAGAAGTGATGCGGATAATGTCATTAGAAACTTTTTTGATATTTTGTCAAAATTGGGCATTCATATTAAAATTGAAAATCCTGCGTATCCGGACAAGCAGGAGCAGTCGGAATTGTCGAAAAAACTTTTCCGGTGGTTTTCATTTTTATGTATATCAGGTATTACGCTGACATTTGGAATTAATAATATAATAACTTCGGGAATTTATTGGGCAGTGTTTGTAACGGGACTTATTTGCAGTACATGGATTGTATTTGTGACGGGATTTAAGAAACGTCATAATCTTTTGAAAAACGGAGTGTGGGAAATGATGTTGATTACAGTAGGTTGTGTTTTGTGGGATATAGCAACAAACTGGCGGGGATGGTCCGTAGGATATGTGTTTCCGATTGCCGTGATTTGTATTATCGTATTTATGCTGGCAGCGATAAGAGTACAGAAATTAAATGCGAAAGACTATATCATTTATCTTTTGATGGCGGGAAGTTACGGTGTAATTGTTCCGCTTATATTTCTTATAACAAATGTGGTTACAAATACAATTCCTTCACTGTTCTGTGTAATGTTTAGTTTTCTTTTACTGGCAGCACTAGTGATTTTCAAAAAGGAAGAAGTATTGCAGGAAATCCATAAAAAGTTTCATATTTAGAAGGTGGGCATATATTAAAAATAAAGAAATAAAAAGGAAAGAATTATGGAAAATCTAGTTGCAATTACCGGAAGAATACAACGCATTCAACCGATGGGAGAAGATTGTTGCCGACAAATGATTACCATACAAAATACGGAGGGAGTGCATAACTTTATTATCTCTTCTGAAACGTATGTGATTGATATGGTGCGTTTCCGTCCAGGAATGCAGGTGACTGCTTTTTATGATGCAAATCTTCCTGTTCCTCTTATTTATCCGCCACAGTATCAGGCTGTTATCATCGGAAGAAATATGCCAAATGAGAGAATATATGTGGGATATTTTAATGAAAATCTGACGGCGGCAGATGACCGATTAAAATTAAATATTTCCAGAGGAACGGAAGTGATTACTTCAAACGGTCAGCAATATTTATGTCCGGTGGGCCAAAATACGTTGATTGTATATTATACAATTACGACAAGAAGTGTTCCGCCTCAGACAACTCCGAGAAAAATTATTGTAATGTGTTAAAAACACCTATTTTCTGATCTGACATATATTGATAGAGTAAAGAAATAAAGTGGGGGAAATAAAATGAAAAAGAGAGTTATTTCACTGGTGATGGCGGTTGCGGTAACTTTGACCGCAGTTTCTATGACAGCCTGTAAAAAGGAAGAAGAGCAGAAAAATAGGTTACAGAAGGTACGATTAAATGAGGTGGCACATTCCATTTTCTATGCACCGATGTATGTAGCGATTGAAGAGGGATATTTTGAGGAAGAGGGAATTGACCTTGTGTTGAAGACTGGATTTGGGGCAGATAAGACAATGACGGCTGTTTTGTCAGGTGATGCGGAAATAGGATTCATGGGTTCTGAATCGTCTATCTACACTTACAATGAAGGGGCAAAAGATTATGTCGTAAACTTTGCGCAGTTAACCCAGAGAGCAGGAAATTTTCTTGTAGCAAGAGAAAAAATGCCGAATTTTAAGTGGCAAGACTTAAAAGGGAAAGAAGTTATTGGCGGAAGAAAAGGTGGTATGCCGGAAATGGTATTTGAATATATTTTGAAGAAAAATGGAATGACGCCGCAAAAAGATGTGAAAATAAATCAGAGTATTGATTTTGGTTCTACAGCACCAGCGTTTGCAGAAGGAAAAGGAGATTTCACTGTTGAATTTGAACCGAGTGCAACTCTCCTTGAATCTGAACAAAAAGGATATGTCGTGGCATCTCTCGGAAAAGACAGTGGTTATGTTCCATACACAGCCTTTTGTGCGAAAAAAAGTTATATAAAAGAAAACAAAAAAGTTTTACAGGGATTTACGAATGCTTTACAAAAAGGAATGGATTATGTACAATCACATACACCTGAAGAAATTGCGGAGATAATAAAACCGCAATTTAAAGATGCGGATATGGAAACAATTACAACAATCGTAAAAAGATATGCTGAGCAGGAAACATGGAAAGAAAACTTAATTTTTGAGAAAGAAAGTTTTGAATTATTACAGGATATATTGGAAAGTGCCGATGAGTTAGAAAAAAGAGTTCCGTATAAAGAACTTGTAACGACAGAATATGCAAAAAAGGCACAGAAATAATTATATCCATTTTATAGAAAAGAAGAAAAAGCAAAGAGTAAGACATATCAGAGAGATTATCCAAGGTGCTTGTTTCTTCAATTTGCAGGAAATAGTAAAAAAATATGCCGTAAGGAAAGTGATAATCACGCTGAGCAGAAACGTTATAATATCGAGAAGCAGAGTATGAAACCCTAAAATTCCGGTGTAAGTATAAAAAATAACCGGTATGGAAAATGTACCTATAAGGATACCGGCGGAGAGTGAAGAAACAATATAAGGATATAAAGAATGTAATTTATAAACCATAAATGATGCATAAATGATACACGGGAAGAAAACGAGTTTCATATGTTCCCATGTGGTTTCATTTACAGGAAAGAAAAGGGCTAAAAACGGGTTTTTGCCGGACCACTCATATATGAAATGAGATAATGTTCCTGTTATAGTGACGAATATAATTCCGATGAGTATATAACGTTTTAAATGGTTTTTCATTTTGTACGCTCCTTTCGGTTATAGTATACGCACAAAATAAAAAAATATAAGAAAGTCAAAAGTCTTTTTAGACCAATGCTTTCTTATATTTTTTAATTACTTATGCAATCTTTCAAATACCATATCGTATCCGTCATTTCCGTAATTAAGAGAACGGTTTACACGGCTGATAGTTGCAGTAGACGCTCCTGTTTTTTCTGCGATTTCTAAATATGTTCTTTGCTCTCTAAGCATCTTTGCTACTTCAAGGCGTTGGGACAGTGAAAGTAGTTCATTAATTGTGCAAACATCTTCGAAAAATGTATAGCATTCTTCTCTATCTTTTAGACTTAGAATAGCATCGAACAGATAATCAACAGACTCTGTTCTGATTTTCTTACTCATATTTCTAATTCTCCTATAACTCTGTATTTCTAAACTACTTTTCTATTTTAGCACAGTAAACTTTTGAAGTCTACATTTTTTTGTTACGTTTCATAAATTTTCTTAATTTATCCCAATTTGTTGTTACAACAAGTTCTTCAGGGAAAGCACAACTTTCTAATATTTGTTTGGTATAAGTGAAGTTGCCTGTATCAATATCTACATGAGCATCACTTCCTGTAGTGATTGACACATGATACTTTTTGCAGAGAGATAGCATTGTTTTTATATTTTCTACTGCACCTTCCCGAAAACTATTAGGGGAAAGGGAGGTATTGTTTACTTCTAAAAGAGTTCCTGTTTCTTTTGCTGCGTATACAAGTCGTTCATAATCGATGGGAAAACGGGAATCATCAGGATGCCCGATGATGTCTATATATGGGTTTTTCATGGCACAAATATAGGCGTTTGTGTTTTCTTCAATACCGCGTTTTTCTTGAAAACACGGGGTGTGAATGCTTGCAATGGCAATATCTACACTTTTTAATAAGGAAAGAGGCAAATCAATATTTCCCTCTTCATCTAATATATTTAATTCAACTCCTAGGAGCAAATTAACGCCGTACATCCTTCGAGGAACAACTTTTAAGTTGGAAAAGTAAAAGTTTCCACAACTTTCAGGCATAGTTGAAGCGTGCTCTGTAATTGCGAGAGCGATCAGCCCTTTTTCCGATGCGGCTTTAGCCATTTCTCTTATGGTACTGTAAGCGTGACCGCTTGCAAGCGTATGGGAATGTGTGTCAATACATAAGTTCATTGTAGCCTCCTCCAATGGTATAATTTTTTGAACTCCATTCTACTAAAGTATAAAAGTTAATATTATTTCTTCTTTTTGTCGGGTTCGGGAAGCAGGTCAATCAGTTTTTCGATTAATTGTTTTTTTACATACACGTCAAAACTGAGTGTACAGATAAAGGAAAATAGTTGAAGAAATTCTTTATTTTCGGTATCAGATTCTTCAAAAGTTTCCGTGGAAGTTGTATAAATGTTTTTAATATCTTCCTGTAGAAAATCAATTCGTTCTTTCTCTAATTTACATACCTTTTCATAAATGGTAGTCAGGTTAAAATCAGAGTCGGAGTGAAAATAATTATCTGTAATTGGTTTTAACAGTGTTTCAATATCCTTAATAGAAAGGATATTTTTAAAGTAGTAAATCAAAATAAGCACTAACATATGCTCTTTTGAATACTTTTTCTTTTCAGGCGGCGGAAGAAGATTATTTTTTGCATAATTATTAATCATTGTTTTTGTAAGAATTTTATCTTCTTCGTAACGTTTAGATGAGGAAAGTTGAGTTTCCATAAACGTCGTTACCTGATCCATATAAAGTTGAATATTTGGAATATCTTCCAATTTTACATAATCAATTCGAGAAATACTCGAAAGAATACTGTTTAAAAAGTCATTTTTGTCAATTGTCATTTCATCACCTCGATACACTTATTATATAGTAATCAAAACTAGATGACAAGGGCAAAAAATAACTATTGCAAAAGGTTTGGATAGTAGTATAATGAGGGCAAATCAATTAAAGGGGGAATGGCTATGAAGGAAAATAAGGTATTGAAAATGTGTAAGATTGTACGTAAAATCACGTTATTTATAGGAGCGGCAGTTACTGCTTTACCGGTACTTTTTTGGAGTCATATTCCCGACAAAATTCCGGCACATTACGGAATGTCCGGACAGGTAGATAGGATAGGAAATAAAGAAGAATTGATTTTATTGTTTTTTATTCTTTGGCTATTGATTGGGCTTTTTTCAATTGTTTCATATTATCTGAAAGCAAGTGGAATATCCAAATATGCGAGTGAACAGGATAAGGAGAATTTACATACGGCATATCCGATGATGACGTGGACGGCTTTTGTTTTAGTTTGTATATTTGCCTATATGATTATAACTTCGATTTTAGAAAGAAATTTAGGTGTTTTATTTCTGCCAATAACATTAATTTCAGTATTTCTGCCTATCGGATTTTATATAGTAAAGGAAAAGAAAATTGCTAAAAGTAATCCGAGAGAAAAAGCAAAATTTCTTCAGGTGGAAAGTCAGGAGAAAGGAGTTGCCTATCGTACGGCAGTTGACTGGTGGCTGGCTCTCATCATTATTTCAGTTATCGGAATGGAACTGTGGATTTTGGTTCATAGCCTGATTGAAAAAGGAAAGATAGAGTGGGTCACGTTGGGAAGTATTGCATTTATTTTGCTTCTTATTATACCTCTTGTAAGAATTAAGTATATTTTTTATTCAGATCATCTTTTGATTAAGGCGGGATGGCTTGGAAAAGAGAGAATTTTGTATTCTTCCATAACAAATATAAAAAAAACACATAATCCTCTCTCAGCACCGGCGTGTTCTTTGGATAGAATAGAAATAGATTATATTGTAGGCGGAAGAAGTAAATTCACGTTGATTTCTCCTGTACATTTAAAAATATTTCAAAAAGAGTTGGAAGGCAGGTGTGAAAAATGAAAATAGCATTTGTGATTTGGGCGATTATCGGTTTTGTATTTATGGTAATGGGAATTTACGATTATTTTTCAGAAAAACCGGCAGGATTTTGGGCAAATGCTAAAACCGTGACGATAAGTGATGTAAAAATGTACAATAGGGCAGTAGGAAAATTATTTTTCTATTTTGGAATGATTTTTATTCTGCTTGGAGTACCATTATTATTTTCAAAACAAAATTCACCTGTTATTTTGTTTAGTGTAATAGGACTTATGTTTGCGGTGATAGGAATGATGATTGTCTACATGAAAATTGAGGCAAAATATAGAAGAAAGTGAGAAGAAAAATGAATATATTAGTTGTAGTAGATATGCAAAATGATTTTATTGACGGAGCATTAGGAACAAATGAAGCGGTGGCGATTGTGCCGAATGTAATAAAAAGAATCAAAACCTTTCATGGAAAAGTGTTGGCAACAAGAGATACCCATGGAGAAAATTATTTGGAAACGCAGGAGGGAGGAAAACTTCCGATAAAACATTGTATACGAAATACTGTCGGCTGGGAAATTAACGAAAAGATTCAAAGTTTGCTTTCTGAAACGCCGATTGACAAGGAAACGTTTGGCAGTAGGAAATTACCGATTGTTTTACAAAAATATAACGAAGAAGAGAAAATTGAGAGCATAACATTGATTGGTCTTTGTACGGATATTTGTGTTATTTCAAATGCAATGGTATTGAAAACGTATTTTCCTGCAATTCCGATTATTGTAGATGCTTCTTGCTGCGCAGGAGTGACACCGCAAAGTCATAGACAGGCTTTAGAAACTATGAAAGTCTGTCAGATAGAAATCGTGGGTGAATAGCGTTGAAATGGAGGGGGTAAAATGCTATACTAAACAGGCTACTATATGGAAATAAATTAATAGAGGGAAGTTACAGATGAGTATTTATGATACATTAAATGCAGAACAAAAAGAGGCGGTACTTCATACGGAGGGACCGCTTTTAATACTTGCGGGGGCAGGATCGGGAAAGACGAGAGTATTGACTCACCGAATCGCATATTTAATAGAAGAAAAAGGTGTAAATCCTTGGAATATCCTTGCGATTACATTTACGAATAAAGCAGCAGGGGAAATGCGTGAGCGTGTGGATAAAATTGTGGGATTTGGGTCAGAAAGTATTTGGGTCAGTACATTTCATTCTATGTGTGTCCGTATTTTAAGACGTTATATTGACAGGTTAGGGTATGATACGAACTTTACTATTTATGATACAGATGACCAGAAAACACTGATGAAAGACGTCTGTAAAATGCTTCAGATTGATACGAAAGTATATAAAGAAAGAATGTTTTTAGGTGAGATTTCCTCCGCTAAAGATGAGTTGATTACACCGGAAGAATATGAATTGAATGCAGCGGGGGATTATGTAAAAGGTAAAATTGCACAGGTATATAAAGAATATGAAAAACAACTGCGGGCGAATAATGCACTGGATTTTGATGGTTTACTTTTAAAAACCGTACAACTTTTTCAGACGCAGGCGGATGTTTTGGATTACTATCAGGAAAGATTTCGCTATATTATGGTTGATGAATATCAGGACACAAACACGGTGCAGTTTCAATTGATTCGTATCCTGGCAGAAAAATATAAAAATCTGTGTGTTGTCGGAGATGATGACCAGTCCATTTATAAATTTAGAGGGGCAAATATTCATAACATTTTAAATTTTGAAAAGGTATTTGATAATTGTAAAGTTATTAAATTGGAACAGAATTATCGTTCTACTTCCAACATTTTAAATGCTGCAAATGCGGTTATCCGACATAATACGGGAAGAAAAGAGAAGACTCTTTGGACAGACAATGAAGAAGGAGAAAAAATCGGATTCAGGCAGTTTGATACGGCGTTTGATGAAGCGGAATATATTGTGGACGATATACGAAAAGGATGCGCTAATAAAGGGTTTACATATAGTGATAATGCGGTTTTGTATCGTACAAATGCCCAGTCACGAATGTTTGAAGAGAAATTTGTTACAGCAAATATTCCGTATAAAATTATTGGTGGCGTAAACTTTTATGCCAGACGAGAAATCAAAGATTTACTTTCTTATTTGAAAACGATTGACAATGGGAAAGATGATTTGGCAGTCAGAAGGATTATCAATGTTCCCAAAAGAAGTATCGGTCTTACTACAGTGAACAGAGTGCAGGAAAATGCACTTGAAAGAGGCATCAGTTTTTATGATGCACTTTGTTCGGCAGATTTAATTGATAATATAGGAAGAAGTCTTTCGAAGATTGATTCTTTTGTGGCGTTAATTGAGCATTTTAAGGAGCGGTCAGAAAAAATTTCTCTGTCACAATTAATGGAAGAAATTATTGAAATGACAGGATATATTGACGCTTTAGAGGCTGAAAATGAAATTGAGGCACAGACAAGAATAGAGAATATAGAAGAGTTAAAAAATAAAATTGTTGCATATGAAGAATCATGCGAAGATGAGAAGCCGACTTTAAGTGGATTTTTGGAAGAAGTGGCATTGGTGGCGGATGTAGACACTTTAGATGAAAATAGTGATTATGTAGTTTTGATGACATTGCACAGTGCAAAAGGTCTAGAGTTTCCAAATGTATATTTGGCAGGAATGGAAGACGGATTGTTTCCGAGTTATATGACAATCACAGCGGATGATCCAATGGAAATAGAAGAAGAAAGACGCCTTTGTTATGTGGGAATTACAAGAGCGAAAAAACATTTGACAATGACCAGTGCAAGAAGGCGTATGGTACATGGGGAAACGCAATATAATAAACTGTCCAGATTTTTAAAAGAAATTCCGTTAGATTTACTGGATACCGGAAGTATTGTAGAAAAAAATACAGTGGAAATGCCAAAACAGACAGCATATGCTCAGGCTAAACAGACCTTTAGAACGAAAGCATTTACAACGGCGAAACCGATAAAACAGTTCGGAACGGTGTCAGGTGAAGGACCGGGATACGATGTGGGTGACAGAGTGAAACATATGAAGTTCGGAGAAGGAAGTGTGACAGCCATGACGGCAGGTGGAAGAGATTACGAAGTGACGGTTCAGTTTGACGAGGTTGGCGTGAAAAAAATGTTTGCGACATTTGCAAAACTGCAAAAAATTTAGAGGATAAAATAACAGTATTTTCATATAATATATAGTCAGAGCGAGAGGGTTAAAAATCCTATTTTGTTTTACAAAAGAATGCCAATTTAGTGGTAGAAATCTATAGATACAAGTGGTATAATGGTGGAAATGATACTTGTATGTGAAAAAACAATATAGAAAGGACGTGCGGATATGAGTAAATTTGAAGACATTATTGCAGCATCAAAAGTAAGTGAATTGTTACACAAAAAAGATGAGGATAAGACAAAAAATACAGTACTTTGGGTACTTGCAATTGTTGGTGTGATTGCGGCTGTTGCAGGAATTGCATATGCAGTATATCGTTTCTTTACACCGGATTATTTAGAAGACTTTGAGGAAGATTTTGAAGATGATTTCGATGATGAGTTTTTCGGAGATGAAGATGAAATTTAGTTAGCAACAATTAGGCAGGACGAAGTCCTGCCTAATCTATTTGGAGGAAGAAGTTATGGTTTTAGGAGATGTACCTTTAAAGAAACAGATTTTTTCAATTCCTAATTTAATGGGATACTTTAGAATTATATTAATTCCTGTTATTTTATGGAGATATTTAACGGCAGAATCAATTGCAGATTATAGAATGGCGGCGGTAATTATCGGAATTTCAGGTATTACAGATTTCTTAGATGGATTTGTAGCGAGAAAATTCAATATGGTTACCCAACTTGGCAAAGCAATAGATCCGATTGCAGATAAATTGACACAGATAGCAATTGTATGTGCATTATCCGTTCGGTTTGAATGGTTTGGAGTAGTTGCGTGTCTTCTTATTGTAAAAGAAGGTTTTATGGGAATAATGGGATATATTTTAATTAGAAAAGGGAAGATGTTAAACGGTGCAAAATGGTTTGGGAAAGAATCTACAGCAGTATTATATGTTATTATGTTTGCACTCATATTAATACCGGATATCAATATGAATATTGCTAACGGAATGATTTTAGTAAGCGGTGTTTTATTAACGGTATCGTTAGTTCTTTATATTCCGGAATATAAAAAATTATTAAAAGAATAGAAGCGGAGAGGTTTGACTAAATGAAAAAAGGACAGATTTATGAAGGGATTATCGAAAAGGTAGAATTTTTAAATAAAGGAATTGTACCGGTGGAATCCGAAGAAAGAAAGGTGATTGTAAAAAACGGTATTCCGGGGCAGAAAGTAAAATTCTGTATCAATAAAATGCGAAAAGGAAAAGCGGAAGGAAGACTTTTGGAAGTTTTAGAAAAGTCACCATATGAAACAATTGAACCTGTATGTAGCATTTTTCCACAATGTGGGGGATGTATGTATCAGACGATGTCATATGATGAACAGATAAAAATGAAAAGTACACAGGTAAAAGAAATTTTAGATTCCGTAATAAAAGAAGACTATATATTTGAAGGAGTAAAGAAAAGTCCGAAACAGTTTGCTTACCGAAATAAAATGGAGTTTTCTTTTGGCGATGAGTATAAAGATGGTCCGCTTTCTCTTGGATTGCATAAAAAAGGCAGTACATATGATGTTTTGACGGCGTCGGATTGTAAATTGGTTCATGAAGATATGACGAAAATTTTAAATTGTGTTTTAACATATTTTCAGGAAAAAAATGTCGGCTATTACAAAAAAATGCAACATATTGGATATCTTCGCCATCTATTGTTAAGACGTGGCGATAAAACAGGAGAAATTCTAATTAATCTTGTTACGACGACACAGGAAGAACATGATATGCAGCCGTTAGTTGACAGATTACTTTCTCTTCAACTAGAAGGCAAGATTGTAGGCATTTTGCATATTTTAAATGATTCTTTGTCAGACGTAGTGCAGAGTGATAAAACGATTTTGTTATATGGACAAGATTATTTTTATGAAGAACTTTTAGGTATGGAGTTTAAGATTACACCATTTTCATTTTTTCAGCCGAATTCTGTAGGGGCGGAGGTTTTGTATGACACGGTAAGAGAATATATCGGTGATATTGATGATATGACAGTTTATGATTTGTTCAGTGGAACAGGGACGATCGGTCAGATACTTGCACCAGTGGCAAGGGAAGTAATCGGTGTGGAGATTATCGAGGAGGCTGTTGAGGCAGCGAAGGAAAATGCAAAACATAACGGACTTTCTAACTGTAAATTTATAGCAGGAGATGTATTTAAAGTTCTTGATGAGATTGAAGAGAGGCCGGATGTGATTGTACTAGATCCGCCAAGAGATGGAATTCACCCGAAAGCCCTGCCTAAGATATTGGATTATCAGGTAGATAAAATCGTGTATATTTCTTGTAAAGTGACAAGTCTTGCGAGGGACTTAGAGATGATACAGGAGAGAGGATATAGAGTGGAAAAATGTGTGGCGGTGGATCAGTTTGCGAATACGGTGCATGTGGAGACGGTATGTCTGCTTTCAAGGAAAGAAAAATAAGCACTAAAAGCTTGCGTGTTTTCGGATTTTTTGTGAGGTTTGCGTCACGAGAGCCTTGCGGAAAGTCCGGTTTTGTTGTAGGGAATTTATTTACCGGGCAGTCTGCATGAACGGAAATAGAAACAGTAAAAAATGTGGCAGCGTTTAGGCTGTGGATTGGATGGTGTTGAAAGCGGTGAAGTAAATTTGCTTGTTGATACAAGAACAAAAGAGAGTATGATTGATTCGCTAGCATTATACTTAGACATTACGCATCTGTATCTGCAAGTAAAATTATTAACTTAGAGGAAAGCACATTAGATATGATTAGATAGAATGATACATTAGCAATTTTTATCTAGACTGTTGTGAGAAAGAATAAAGTTAAGATATTCAGTAAGTTTGAGTTTTACCTATACAGAGAAGAATTGAGAATTTTATCTTTGGAGAATAGTTAAGGAGAAATATAATATGACAAATGTATTACCGCAACAATTTAAAATATTCAATGATGAATTGATAGTAGAATATTCACCGGATACAAAAAAGACACGAGATGAGATGGAAATAATACTTAAAAATTCCTTGGGAAATTCTTTTAAAGTAATTCAATTTTTTAAGGGGCAAAGGATTGTTACAGGAGTCATCGAAGGTGAAGAAGGAAGAAAAACTTATATTATGGCAGCAAATCTGACATTTATGGGTGGAAAAGAGGGTCAGCATCCGAAAGATTTAAAGCGAATTCAATACAATAGTAATTGGAAGACATTTTATGATAAATATTCAGGTGATGGTGATGTGATGTGGCTTGGTCTGTACTCTTATAATGATATTAATATTTGGGCATACTTTAAACCGGAATCCTACTTGAAAAAACATATAGGTAAAGAAATGGTTTCCGCTGGAGGACATAAAGCTCAGTATTCTTGTCATATTTTCTTAAATGACTTGTATCAGGGCTATATGAACGGATATTTTGAGAAGGTTGATAAAAATAATAATATTGTTGGTGCAATAAAAAGTGAGTCTTTAAAAGAATTCTTTTCTTCAACAGAAAAAGAAGAAAAAAATCCGATCATTGCAGCAATTCAAAAATTAAATAAGGAAAAAATCCGTTGGAACGAATGGATTACGGCTAAAGAAGCCATTACATACATGAAAGATCTTAAGGACAAAACAGGATTTAGTATGTGGAAACAAAATCTTTGGAATGGATGGCTTATAGAGGCATACTATAGTGAATTTTTTCATGATAATTTATCAGATTATATAGATTATATTGCAACAAGTGAAGATTTATCAGTTATTTCAGAATATGGGAAAATGGGATTGGATTTAGCTTTTCCTCATTGCAAATATCATTTTATTGGTGATTTGAAAGCGGTTTGTGAAGGCGGCGGAAATACATTGTTAAATGATGAAACTAAAGTAATAGATGCCTTAAATAAATATCATCGAATTTGGTTTGTTATGTATATACACGATAAAAAGCAAGGAAAAACGAATGATTATGAAATGGTAAAATGGCGCAATCATTTTATTAAGGATATGGGGGAATGGGATTCTAAAAAGCCATTTAATGAGTTATCTGCACGAAATACCCCTCATTCAATAGCATATTCCGAAATGGTAATAATTGAATTAAATGAAATAACAAAAGAAAAGTATTTTTCAATTAACAAACAATTTGGTTTAAATAGTGACGGAAAGCCAAGAAATCTAAAATTTACGGTCAATAAAAAATTGTTAGATACATCGGATGATAGTTTTGTGATTTATAGATACAGACCGCAAATTTAAATAAAAAATAATTACTGGAAGCAATCCAGTATATCGGAATTGGAGAAGGAGAATGACTATGGGATTGCTTAGTAAGTTTAAGAAGAATAAAGAAAAAATTTAGTGACGGATATTCAGAAGGCGCTTGAATTTAATTAGAAATATATTTCTAATATGGAAGTAAAGGCTGATGATATAAAAAACAATTTGTAAAAACCAATACTAGATTTTATTTAATAATAGGGAAGATAAGCTGTCCAACGGGTAAGATTATAGTTGCCGATCCCCTTGCCCATTTACCATAAAATCAATTTTCTCCGATTTTAGATACGCAAATACCTATCGGTGAATATCCTATAGAAATTTCTATTTGCAGGAGTGCTGAAATTGGAATTCGTATGTGTACTGCTAGAATGAAAATAAAAGAAACAGATGCCATAGTATATAAATTAACCACTCCAACTGAAGATAGTGCAGTATTTGTAGGAACAGATGGTGTGTTAAGCGGATTTTCTGTTGATGCAGGTATGCTTTCCATTTGCGACGAACAAGTTGCAAAAGAATATAGATAATTTATAGATAACTGGTAAAGAGATAATCCGAATTGAAATCATGATGATTATTTTTCTGATTTTTTCAAGAATAGTGTAGAAAAGTATCCGCAGTTCCAATCTGAAGAGGGAGATTTTATTGAATGGATAAACCCCAATACGAACAATAAGTTAGTTGTGGTAGCAAGTGGTTTTGGAGATGGATTTTATCAAAGTTATTGAGGAGATGATTTGAATAACGAAATATGTGAGTTAATAATACCTTTAGTAAATCTGGATTTATTTGGATTGTAAAGTTAACAAGTAAAAGTAAAGGGATATATTTTTCTGTTTTTGAAGAATGATTTTATTTATAAAAAATCTTAGTTAGGAGTGAAATTGTGGCATCGAACAAAAGATATTTGCAATTTATTTTAGAACAGTTATCTGAACTGGAAGAAATTACATATCGAGAAATGATGGGAGAGTATATTATATACTATAGGGGGAAAATTGTTGGTGGGATATATGATGATAGATTACTTGTAAAGCCGGTGAAATCAGCGATTTCCTATATGCCTTCCGTTTTTTATGAAGCACCTTATCAGGGGGCGAAAGAAATGTTGCTGGTAAAAGAAGTTGATAATAAAGAGTTTTTGATCGGTTTGTTTAATGTTATGTATGAGGAATTGCCCACACCAAAACCTAAAAAGAAGAAATAGTTAAGATTTCTTTATAATAGATTTCAAACGGTTAATAAACAATGCTTATAAAAAAGATGCACTTATAAATCGAGTGCATCTTTTTGTGTTTCTTCCAATTCGTCTTTTTGCTTAAATAGTTGCTCTGCCATATATTGAATAACCTGTACATTAACGGCATTTCCAAACTGTTTATAAGCTTGACGGTCATTTGGATTACAAATGAAATTATCAGGAAAACTCTGTAATCTTGCAGCTTCTCTTGGTGTGAGCCGTCTTTTGACAGAGCCGATAATTGGAATTTGTACCATTGCCACCAATGCCGGAAAGACGCTAGGTCTTTTTACTCGTACACCGGAAGGTCTGAATTGAATGAGTGCTTCCCAGACAGAGGAGCAGTCTTTTCCACATTGCCATTCAAATTTTTTTTCAGTCATTGTAAAATCTTCCAAATTATTCCATTTTCTTAACCATGAGTCGATAAATTCTTTATTATTTTCATATAGTTGACGATTTTTTTGGATAAACTTCACTTTCCAGTCAGCATAACCTAAATCGCGATAATTATAAGTTTGCCCAAATTCATCTGACCAGATTGGAAATCCAATCACTTTCTCCTGAATACCTTTAATAAATTCGTTCCAACAGGTAAGGACTTTTTCTTCATGTGAAGAAATATAGTATTTTTTATTTACTTCTGTTTTTTCAAGAATTCCGGAAGTTAAAAAGTTTATATCATCTTTACTTTTATCCGGTAATTTGATGTTTAGATTTTTGATTCCAAGTGACTTGTGTACGCCTAAAATAACGACACGTTCTCTAAGTTGAGGAACACCTAATTGATGAGGGCTGATAATAATCGGTTCTTCTGTAATAATATATCCCAATTCATGAAGAGCGGATTTGATAACTCTCCATGTATTTCCGTGGTCATGGGAAGTTAAATTTCTGACATTTTCCAAAATGATATATGGAGTACGATGATACTTCAATATTCGTACAATTTCAAAAAATAAAGTTCCTCTTGTTTCATCCTCAAATCCTTTTTGGTAACCTGCTTTTGAAAATGCCTGGCATGGAAATCCGGCACAAAGAACCTCGTGTTCAGGGATATCTTCTTCATGGACATCTCGAATATTAATTCCGGCATCTATACCATAATTGGCTTTATATGTTTCGATGGCATACTTATCTATCTCCGATGCAAATACACATTCCCCGCCGAGATTATGCATTGCCTGATGGAAACCTCCTATTCCTGCAAACAGGTCGATAAATCGGAAGTGTTGAGGGAATGATTTTTCTCCTGTTTGAAAATCATATCTAAAAACAATCAAATCTTTATTTTTTTTGAGTTTAAGTAGTACTTTAGGATTTCTGGCAGAGCCATTTGAATTGCGAAAATCCTCTTGAAATTTTCCGCAGGAGTTGATATTTTTTTTATTTAAGAAAACAAAAATGAGTTCCTGGGGGGTAAAAGAAATTTTTCGTCTCCGTGACTGTGCGGAACGTTTTACCCTTTTCATTTCATAATTACTTATACCTCCTTTATATTCATCGTGCCATCTTTTGAAAGATTGAGAGGCATCATCATATTGAGTTAAGCCTGTAATAATAATAAAACCAATGTTGCCATATTTTTCAATTGCCATTATTGTTTCATCATAACCGTTTGTAGGTATTTTTTCATTATCAGTCTTATTCGGGTCGATGCTGTGTGCTTTAAAATCCCAAGGAATATTGCTAAATCCGTCAAATTCAACATTATTGAATTTAGGACCGGGAATACTCATAAGTTGATTTTGGGATAATAGAGTTTCACACTTGAATTGAAAATAAAATCCCGGCCATTCCATTTGTTTCCAATGTTTATATTTATTTTCTCGCATTTCTTTAATACATTCTTTACCGTCCCATGTATTGTTTGGTAGGTTATTCTTTAGAATGTGAAAAATAGTATCTATCTTTTGCTGGAACATTTCCTCTTCTCCTAATAATCAAAGTTTATAAAGTATAGCAGAAAAAGAAGAAAAAATCTATATCTTAAGCAAGAAGAATTTCATTCTCCCTCAATCCGCCCGTTGTACAAACTCCAAACCTATAGTATAATTCAACATAGTTGTTACTATAACATAAATTCAAATAATATGGGATAAGGAAGTGAAATCATGATAGATTTAAAAGGCATGATTAGTATACAACTGCTAAAAAAAGAAGCGTTTTGCGGAAGCGATGAAAAGATGCGTTACCGATTATATAAAGAAGAAACGGACGGGGAAACAAAACTGGCAGCAGCATATTGGTTTACGCCATATTGTTGGCAGGTAACTCCGAAAGAAGAAAAAACAGTACAATATTTTGCATTTAATACAGATGGAATTTGGCAGGCAGTAGATTGGCTGAATGCTATTTCTGAGGAAAGGAAACGAGATGAGCAGGAAGAAGATTCGGATAATTAAGAAAAATGATGAGTTTTCCATGGAATATCAGGTTGGGGATATTTTTGAGGTGGACAGTACATGGTATGGCGGAGTGAATGTAAGAAGTGCGTCAGGTGTGCCGTTATCTCTTGATAAAGAGGAGTATGAAGAAGTAAAAGATAGAGAAAACAGACCTGTTGACGCATATTCATATAGACTGGGGGCATTGGATTGTCTTTGTGAAATGGTTGCAGAAGGCGTTAGGATGCAGGCAGTCAGCCGCAAATTTGATACGGAAGAAGAACGTGACTCCTACGAGGAGGAAGTAAAGAAAATCTGTGAAAAGTACGGAATTTCATATGAAAAAAAAGAGAAAAAATTCTATGTATTTTTTACGAGTAAGGAAAGAATAGAGAAAGATAAGGGCTAAAGAATGGAAAATCAAGAAAAACAACATAAAAGACGCGTAAGATATAAAGGGACACATCCGAGAAATTATAAAGAGAGATATAAAGAATTGCAGCCAGAGAAATATCCGGAAACGATAGAGAAAGTTATTCGCAAAGGAAGCACTCCGGTAGGGATGCATATTTCTATTTGTGTGAAAGAAATTTTGGACTTTTTACAAATTCAGCCGGGACAGAGAGGATTGGACGCAACGCTCGGTTACGGAGGGCATACATTGGAAATGCTGAAATGTCTAAAAGGAGAGGGGCATTTGTATGCATTGGATGTAGATACGGTAGAGTCGGAGAAAACGAAAGAACGTTTACAGAAACTAGGATACGGCGAAGATATTTTGACTATTAAAAATATTAATTTTAGAGATATTGATAAAGTATGCGAGGAGGCAGGTAAGTTCGACTTTGTTTTGGCGGATTTGGGAGTTTCATCCATGCAGATTGATAATCCGGAACGAGGGTTTACCTATAAAAAAGAAGGTCCTTTGGATTTGCGATTAGATCAGAAAAAGGGAGTATCGGCAGCAGAGAGATTAAAAGAAGTTACTATGGAAGAATTAGAAGGCATGCTCGTGGAGAATGCGGACGAGCCTTATGCTCATGAGATTGCAGAGAAAGTTTTTGAAAAACTGCGAAGGGGAGAAACGATTGATACGACAACAAAACTACAGCAGATTATTGAAGAAGCGTTGGAATTTATACCAACAAAAGAGCGAAAAGAAGCGGTGAAGAAATCGTGTCAGCGAACATTTCAGGCATTGCGTATTGATGTGAACAGTGAGTTTGAAGTGTTATATGAGTTTATGGAAAAACTTCCGAATGTATTGAATGAGGGAGGAAGAGTGGCTATTTTAACTTTCCATTCGGGAGAGGACAGAATTGTAAAACGTGCTTTTAAGGAATTAAAAAGAGCAGGTGTTTACAGTGATATTGCAAATGATGTGATTCGTCCTTCAGCAGAGGAATGTAATTATAACAGCCGTGCAAAGTCAACAAAAATGAGATGGGCGATTAAAGCCTAAGAAGTGTATATGAAGAGGTTTATATGGAGTTTGAAGAGTTAAGAAAAGAACATAAAATATTTGCTTACCACATAAGTCCAAGTTATGGAGTAGAAGGAGATGAAGGTGGATTTTCCATCGAGATATATGGAAATGGAAACTTAAGATACTGTACATATAAATTATTTGAGGAAATTAATACACTGGAGATGTTTAAACTTACAAAAGAGCAGGTATATCAGGTGTTTAAGATTATTCAAGAGAATGAAAAGAAACTGGAAAATATACCGACGTACATTGAAGATGGGAAAGAGCATAAAAATTGCAGTGAATTTGAATTTTTAGGATGCGGAAAAATTTATACGGGAGATGTTTTTAAAACATTTTTACCGCTAGAGAGATTGAAAAACAAGGAGTACTACAAAACTTATAAAGAGGCTATGAAGTGGAATAATCTGTTGTACGATATTTTTGAGAAAGTATCAGCCTGTCTGAAAAAAGCAGGGATTTTCCTGTCATTTGACAATTGTGAGTTGAGTGAGGATTGTAAAATAAGGGTGACGTGGAAATGATTTAGGAGGAACATATGAAATTTATTCATTTGTCAGATTTACATATTGGTAAAAGAGTTAATGAGTTTTCAATGATAGAAGATCAAAAATATATTTTACGGCAGGTCATCGAGTTGGTTCAAAAAGAGAAACCGGACAGCGTTTTTATTGCAGGTGATATTTATGATAAGCCGATTCCGTCTGCGGAGGCGGTACAGGTATTTGATGCTTTTTTAAGCGGGCTTGCAAGGGAAAATGTTTCTGTGTTTATGATAAGTGGAAATCATGACTCGCCGGAAAGACTTGCTTTTGGAGGAAAGTTATTGAAAAATGCAGGAATATATGTTTCACCCGTTTTTCAAGAGATTCCAAAGGCGGTTACTTTGCATGATGCATATGGAGAAGTGAATGTTTATTTGCTTCCATTTATTAAGCCGGCATATGTAAGGCAGGTTATTTCAGACATAGATGTGGATACTTATCAGGAAGCAGTTCAAGCGGTTGTTGAGCGGATGGAAATTGATGAAAAGAAAAGAAATGTAATTTTGGCTCATCAGTTTGTGACAGGAGCATTCCGATCTGATTCAGAAGAAATATCCGTAGGGGGCGTAGACAATGTTGACGCCTCTGTTTTTGCGCCGTTTGATTATGTGGCATTGGGACATATTCATGGCAGACAGAGTATTGGAAGAGAAGAAGTGCGTTATTGCGGAACTTTGTTGAAATATTCTTTCTCTGAGAGTAAACAGGAAAAATCAGTTACCGTTGTGGAGATAAAGGAAAAAGGTAATGTGGATATTCGGGAAATTTCTTTATTTCCTAAACATGATATGAGGAAAATTAAAGGAACTTATGAGGAAGTTACCGCACTAAAATTTTATCAGGGAAGTGCGACGGATGACTACCTGCACATTACTCTTACAGACGAGGAAGATATTTTAGATGCGATAAACAGGCTTCGGGTGATTTATCCCAATATTATGAAAATGGATTATGACAATACACGGACGAAAAATAGGCGGTGCGTGGGGGAAACCGAACATGTGGAGAAAAAAACACCGGTGGAACTGTTTGGAGAATTGTATTTGTTGCAAAATAATCAGGAAATGTCTGAAGAGCAGAATATTTTTTTACAACATCTGATTGAAAAGATTTGGGAGGAATAGCATATGAAACCGTTACAATTGAAAATGTCTGCATTTGGACCATATGCTGATGAAGTCATTATTGATTTCACCCGTTTGGGAGAAAAGGGATTATATTTGATTACGGGTGATACAGGAGCGGGAAAAACAACGATTTTCGATGCCATAACATTTGCACTGTACGGGGAAGCAAGCGGAAATAATAGAGATACGGATATGCTGAGAAGTCAGTACGCTAAGGAGGGAACTCCGACTTTTGTTGAAATGCGTTTTTTATATCGGAAGAAAGAGTATGTAATCAGACGAAATCCCGAATATATAAGACCTGCGAAAAAAGGTGGAGGTGTGACGACAGAGAAAGCAGACGCTTTGCTTTCTTTTCCGGACGGAAGAATGGTGACAAAAACAAAAGAGGTGACAAGGGCGATCGCGGAGTTGATAGGACTTGACCGAAATCAGTTTACCCAGATTGCCATGATTGCTCAGGGAGATTTTTTAAAACTGCTTTTTGCAAAGACAGAAGAGAGAAGTAAAATTTTTCGGGAAATTTTTGATACAAAAAAATATCAGATTTTACAGGACAGACTTAAACTGGAAAAAAATGGATTGGATAAAGAATATCAAGACATTTCCAAGAGTATATGGCAATATATGGACGGAATTCAGGGGGAGGAAGATAAACAGGGAACGGTTGAAGTTCGTTTAGCGAAGTTATCTCATCTTTTAGAGGAAGAAAAAGAGAGAATAATGTTTTTGACGAAAGAGATAACCGCTATTGAAAACCGGTTGGAAAACTTAAACCGCTATATCGGAAAGGCTGAAACAGAGGAGAAAAATAGAAGAGAGTTGCAGAAACTGGAGGAAACTCTCAGTTTGCACAAAGAAAAATTAGAGTGGACAAAAGAAAAACTTTCCGAGGAGGAAAAGAAAGAGGCGGAGAGAGAACAACTGCGGACGGAGATTGTTTTAAGTGAAGAAAAATTACCGTTATATGATGAGGTGGAAAAAGCAAAAAAAGATTTTATTACCTTAAAGGCACGTTTACAGTCAATCGAGGAGGAATTGCTACAGTCGAGAGAAAGAGAGAAAAAATATAATAGAAATGTTGTTCTGATGAAAGAAAGAATAGAACAACTTGTATCAGTGGATGCTCAGAAAGTGAAATTAGATAATGAAAAGTCAGCATTGGAGGAGAAGAAAAATCAGGCACGCTTATTGAAAAAAATGCTTGTAGAATATAAAGGAATTGTAAATAGGTTTACGGAATTGCAGAAACAGTATCAGTCTGCCATATTGAAAGGACAGAAAAAACAGCAGGAATATGAGCGAATGGAAAGGAATTTTTTGGACTCTCAGGCAGGACTTCTTGCACAAAAGTTAAAAGATGGAGAACCGTGTCTTGTATGTGGAGCGATTCATCATTTAAATCCGGCAAAACTTACAGAGAAAGTCTGTTCAGAAGAAGAATTAAGAGAAGCAAAACAGCAGAGTGCAATTCTTATGGAAAAAGCGACAGCACTTAGTGTAGAGGCGGGAAAAACAAAAGGTGAAATGGAAACTGCCAGAAGAAATATTGAGGATAGAGCAGAGCAGATTTTCGGAAAACAGGTAGAGTCTGTCTATGCCAAATTAGAAGAATGGATAACCGAACTTGCGAAAGCCGATGAAAAAATGCAGAGTGACTATGCTGTTTTAGAAAAACAGTTGGCAGAAAAAAATCGTTTTGAACAACAACTGCCTCAAGTAGAAAAAATGCAAAAAGAAGAAGAAATGAAAGGAAAAGAGTGGGAAAGGCTTCAAGTACAATATTATACAGAATGTGGAAATGCAGAGAAACAATTGGCAAAATTAAAAGAAAGCCTTTTATTCTCTTCTAAAACTGAAATTGAGGCAGACATTGAGGCAAAAAAGAAGATGCGAAAAATGATGGAAGAGTCATATGAGAGAGCAAGACGGGAAGTTGAAGAAATTACAGGGAAAATAAAAGAAGAGAATGCGAAAATAGATATGCTGAGAAGTCAGTTGGAAAAGCAGACGGATTGTTCTCTGCCAAAATTATTGGAAGAGCAGAGAGAATTACAGAAAAAGAAAGAACAACTGCTTGCAGAAAGAGAAAGTATGGTTTCTGTATGTAATTCTAACAGACAGATAAAACTGTCGGTGGAGAAACAGAATACTGTACTGAAAGATATAGAAAAAAGACAATTTCTTGTAAAAGCACTGTCTGATACGGCAAATGGAAGTGTGGCAGGGAAAGATAAGATCATGCTGGAAACCTATATTCAGATTTCTTATTTTAACCGAATTATTGCTCGAGCAAACACACGTTTTATGATTATGTCGGGAGGACAGTATGAATTAAAGAGGAGAGAGGAAACGAAAGACCAGAGAAGTCAGACCGGATTAGAATTGGATGTAATCGATCACTATAACGGTTCGATAAGAAATGTCAAAACACTTTCAGGTGGCGAGGCATTTCAGGCATCACTGTCATTGGCATTAGGGCTTTCAGATGAAATACAGTCTTTGGCGGGCGGAATCCAACTGGATACAATGTTTATTGATGAAGGCTTCGGTTCACTTGATGAGGAGGCTTTGGAGCAGGCGATGAAAGCCCTGTATCGTCTGGCAGACGGAAATAGATTAGTAGGGATTATTTCCCATGTTTCCGAGTTGAAAGAAAGAATAGAAAAACAGATTGTTGTGAAAAAGGAAAAAGCACAGGGGAGCAGTGTGCGTGTGATTGGATAGTGAGGAAAAATGAGATATACAGTACCACATTATTATTGTAAGTTTAAATGTACGGCAGCGGATTGTCCGGATACCTGTTGTGCAGGTTGGAAAATTGTGATTGATAAAAAAACATTGAAGAAATATAAAAATATGGAAGGACCTTTTGGAAATCGTATTCGCAATTCAATAGATTGGGAAGAAGGAACTTTTTTACAGTATGATATGAGATGTGCTTTTTTAAATGAAGAAAATTTATGTGATATTTATACGGAGGCAGGGGAAAAAATGTTTTGTAAAACCTGTCGTCTGTATCCAAGACATATAGAAGAATTTCAAGGGGAAAGAGAGATTTCTTTATCTTTGTCCTGTATAGAAGCAGGCAAACTGATTTTGGGATGTAAAGAACCTGTGAAGTTTGTTTCATTGGAAAAAGATGTGTTGGAAAGAGAAGATGAAACATTTGATTTTTTATTGTATGGAAAATTATCGGATACAAGGGAGGCTGTTTTCCGGATTTTGCAGAATAGAGAGATGTCGATAAATCTTCGAGTATCTATGGTGCTGGCGCTGGTGCATGATATGGAAATTAAAGTAGGAAAACAGCAGCTTTTTCAAGTTGATGATGTACTAGAGCGATATATGGATATGTCAGCACCAGAGAAATTTGGAAAGAAATTGGAGCAATATATTTCCTGTGGTCAGGAAAGAAAGTTTCTGATACAGGAAATGTGTGGTGTATTTGAACAGTTTGAAGTTTTAAACCGATCGTGGCCGTTATATGTAAAAGGACTACAAAAGACACTTTTTGAACAGAGTGCAGAGGAATATGAGAAAAATAGAAAACGTTTCTTAAAAGAAATCTTGGGAAAACAGGTGTGGACGGAACAACTTATGATATATTTTGTTTTTACATATTTTTGTGGTGCAGTTTATGACGGCGAGATTTATACAAAAATGCAGTTGGCGGTTGTCAGCACACTTTTGATTGAAGAATTGGCTATGGCAGTGTGGAAGCAAAACGGGTTTCAACTTTCTTTTATGGAATTTGTGGACATTGCTCATAAATATTCAAGAGAACTGGAACATTCAGATATAAATCTGAACTGTTTGGAGGAAATTGTAAAGGAATGGGATTGTTTTAAATTGGAGAAACTGCTGAGAACGATAAATGAAATGGAATAGGAATCTTTTTAGGAATATGCTATAATATTTTATCATGTGAACGAGATAAGATGGAGAGGAGATAAGTTACAAAATGGAAAAAGCAGATAAAAAGTACGGAGTGTATGTTCAAATATTAAAAGAAGAATTAGTTCCGGCTATGGGATGTACAGAGCCGATTGCGCTTGCTTACGGTGCTGCGAAAGCAAGAGAAGTGTTGGGGGCTTTTCCGGATAAAGTAAAAATTCAGGCGAGCGGAAGTATTATTAAAAATGTAAAAAGCGTAATTGTACCGAACACAGATCATTTAAAAGGGATTCCGGCGGCAGCAACTGCAGGAATTGTTGCAGGAAATTCAGAGAAGAAATTAGAAGTTATTGCGGATGTTACAAAAGAACAGATTCAGCAGATGCGTGAATTTATGAAAGATACAGAAATTACTGTGGAGCATATCAATTCAGGAATTACATTTGATATTGTCATTACCGTATATAAAGATGAGGCTTATGCAAAAGTGCGTATTGCAAATTATCATACAAATATTGTACTTGTGGAAAAGGACGGGGAAGTACTAGAGAGCAAGGTTGTGGAAGGTGAAAAAGAAGAGGGACTGACGGATCGCTCCCTGCTAAATGTGGAAGATATAGTTGATTTTGTCGATAGTGTGGATGTGGAAGATATTAAAGAGGTCCTTGACAGGCAGATTAAGTATAATACGGCTATTTCAGAAGAAGGTCTTAGAGGAGATTATGGGGCGAATATTGGAAGCGTTCTTTTGAAAACGTATGGAAATGATATTCGTACGAGAGCAAAAGCGGCAGCGGCAGCAGGTTCGGATGCGAGAATGAACGGATGTGAACTTCCTGTAGTGATTAATTCAGGTAGCGGAAATCAGGGTATGACAGCGTCCCTTCCGGTTATTGAGTATGCAAAAGAACTGAAAGTATCAGAGGAGAAACTATATCGTGCACTGGCGCTATCTAATCTTGTTACCATTCATCAGAAAACGGGAATAGGACGTTTATCTGCGTACTGCGGAGCAATCAGTGCAGGAGCAGGAGCGGGAGCAGGTATTGCATATCTTCTTGGCGGAACTTACGAAGAGATTATTCATACGGTTGTAAATGCATTGGCAATTGTTTCGGGAATTGTTTGTGACGGAGCAAAGGCATCTTGTGCGGCAAAAATTGCGTCTGCCGTAGACGCAGGAATTTTAGGTTACAATATGTATAAATGCGGTCAGCAATTCTATGAAGGTGACGGAATTGTGACAAAAGGCGTGGAAGCAACAATTAAAAATGTAGGGCGTCTAGGTAAAGAAGGTATGAAAGAAACAAACGAAGAGATTATTCGCATTATGGTAGGTGAGTAAAGATGACAGAAGAAATTATATATCAAGATAGAAGAAATACAAACTGTGAGAAATGGGACGGGCTTTTAGAAAAATTTGGCGGAGAAGGAATGCTGTCGCTTTGGGTTGCAGATATGGATTTTAAAGTTCCAAGATGTGTTAGACAAGCCTTAGAAGAATATGTCGAAAAAGGGACGTTCGGATATTACAAAGTTCCGGAAAGTTTTTATGCATCATTTATCAGTTGGGAAAAAACAAGACATAATTACTGTGTCGAAAAGGAATGGATTCGTTTTGCACCGGGAGTAGTACCGGCGCTCTTTTGGCTTGTACAGTGTTTTACGGAAAAAGAAGATGGAATAATGATTTCCACTCCGGCATATCCTCCATTTTTCCATTGTATTGAAGACAATGGAAGAAAAGTAGTGGATATTCCATTGAAATGTACAGATGGCGGATATGAGATGGATTATGATATGATTGAGAAATGTATGCAGGAAGAGAAAGTGAAAATGTACATTTTATGTTCTCCGCACAATCCGGTAGGGCGTGTATGGAGAGAGGAGGAATTAAGAAGATTAATTTCTCTTTGTAAAAAGTATAATGTACTTCTTATTGCAGATGAAATTCATCAGGATATTATCATCGGTGACAACAGACAAATTCCGGCGGGGAGCCTTGGAGAGTATACGGATAAAATCATTGCTCTGACTGCTGCAAGTAAAACATTTAATCTGGCGGATTGCCAAAATGCGTTTATTCTTATTGCAGATGAAAAACTGCGTGAGAAATTTGATGATTTTGCCAGTAAAATTCATGTGACACAGGGAAGCGGTTTCGGTTATATTGCAGTGCAGAACGCTTATGAGAACGGTTTGGAATGGCTTAATGGAGTGCTTAAAATTATTGAAGAAAATTATGCATATGCAAAGAACTTTATTGAACAGGAACTCCCTAAGGCGACAGTTTTTGAATTGCAGGGAACATATTTGATGTGGATAGATTTAAAACCATATTTACAAAATAGTGATATTATACAGGTTTTACAGGAAAAATGTCATCTTGCCATTGATTATGGAGATTGGTTTGGCGGTGAAGACTGGAAATATTATATTCGGTTGAATTTGGCAACAAAACAGGAAAATATTGTGCAGGCAATGGAAAACTTGAAACGGGGATTGAAATAATGGGTTTAATAGAACTGATTTGTATTGCTGTTGGATTATCCATGGACGCCTTTGCGGTAGCAATCTGTAAAGGATTGTCCCTAAGAAAGTGTACATGGCAAAAACAGGGTATAGTAGGTCTGTATTTTGGCGTGTTTCAGGCGGGAATGCCACTTTTAGGATACTTGCTTGGCATACAATTTAAAGAGATGATTACGTCGATTGACCACTGGATTGCTTTTATATTGCTTGGCATTATCGGTTTGAATATGATAAAAGAAGGACTTTGCAAAGAAGAAATCAGCAATGAAAAAACAGACAGATTGGCAGTAAAAGAGATGTTAGGGCTTGCAGTTGCCACGAGCATTGATGCACTTGCGGTAGGTGTGACTTTTGCATTTTTGCAAGTGAATATTATTCCGGCAGTGTGTATTATCGGAGTTACTACATTTATTCTCTCGGCGGCAGGAGTAAAAATCGGAAATATTTTTGGGGTGCGCTATAAGTCGAAGGCGGAAATTGCAGGTGGTGTCATTTTAGTTTGTATGGGAGTAAAAATTTTAGTTGAGCATTTAATGTAAAAGAGGAAAAGCAAGGGGAAGATTATGTCAAGGCAAAAGAAGAGTGCATATTCAAAAAAGCGAGTGATTTTCAAATCATTTCTATCGAATGTAAAAAGTTATAGTATGCTCTTTTCCTGTTTTGTATTATGTGTTTCGGTTATTTTTACATTCATATCTACTTATGTTTTATCCCAAGATTTTGGGAAAAATGGAAATATTATAAGAGGTGAAGAACAATGAAATGGAATAAATTTAGATTAAAAACAACAACAGAAGCAGAAGATATTGTAAGCAGTATGCTTATGGATTTAGGAATTGAAGGTGTGGAAATTGAAGATAAAGTGCCACTTACGCAGGCAGATAAGGAGCAGATGTTTGTGGATATTCTTCCTGAAATTGAGGCGGATGACGGAGTTGCTTATTTGAGTTTTTATCTTGATGATGGCGAAGACGTAGATGCTATTTTAAAAAATGTAAAAAATGAATTAGAAGAAATGAAATCTTTCTTAAACATTGGAGAGTGTACGATAGAAGAATCGGAAACGGAAGATGTGGACTGGGTAAATAACTGGAAAAAATATTTCCACCAATTTTATGTAGATGATGTTCTTATTATTCCGTCATGGGAGGAAGTAAAACCGGAAGATGAAGATAAAATGATTATTCATATAGACCCAGGAACTGCTTTTGGAACGGGAATGCACGAAACAACACAACTTTGTATCAGACAGATTAGAAAGTATGTGACACCACAGACAAGAATTCTGGACGTAGGATGTGGAAGCGGAATTTTAGGAATGCTCGCATTGAAGTTTGGTGCTGAATATTCCGTAGGTACAGATTTAGATCCATGTGCGATTGATGCGACTTATGAAAATATGGAAGTAAACGGCATTGAAAAATCGCAATATGAAGTGATGATTGGAAACATTATTGATGACAAAGAGGTACAAGATAAAGTCGGATACGAAAAATATGATATTGTTGTGGCAAATATTTTAGCGGATGTACTCGTTCCTTTAACACCGGTTATTGTGAATCAGTTGAAAAAAGGCGGAATTTATATCACAAGCGGAATCATCGATATGAAGGAAGAAACGGTAGTAAATGCCGTAAAAGAAGCGGGACTTGAGGTGCTTGAAGTAACATATCAGGGAGAATGGGTGTCCGTTACAGCGAGAAAGAATTAGGAGAAATAATATGCACCATTTTTTTGTAACACCGGCTCAGGTGAGCGGGGAAAAAGTTTATATAGAAGGTTCAGACGTAAATCACATTTGTAATGTATTACGCATGAAAAAGGGAGAAAAACTTCAAATTAGTGATGGGAATAATAAAAAATATGTTTGTCAGATTGATGAAATAACGAATGAAAAAGTTTTTCTGCATATCATAGAGGAAAAAATAGGGAATACGGAACTTCCTTCTAAAATTTACTTGTTTCAGGGCCTTCCGAAAAGTGATAAAATGGAATTGATTGTACAGAAAGCAGTTGAATTAGGCGTATATGAGATTATTCCGGTTTCTACAAAGAGAGCGGTAGTGAAATTAGATGCGAAAAAAGCGGGGAAAAAAGTGGAACGGTGGAACAGTATCGCAGAAGGGGGTGCGAAACAGTCGGGACGCACCGTGATACCTAAAGTACGGGAAGTAATGACTTATAAGGAGGCACTTACCTATGCAAAAACACTGGATATTGTACTTGTTCCATATGAACTGGCGGATGGAATGAATAAGACAAAAGAAATTATAGGTCGGATTGAAAAAGGGCAGTCAATTGGTATTTTTATCGGTCCGGAAGGTGGATTTGAGAAAGAGGAAGTGGAACAGGCAATGGAAACGGGAGCAGAACCTATTACATTGGGAAAACGTATCTTAAGAACAGAAACCGCAGGACTTACTATTTTGTCGATTTTAATGTATCATCTGGAAAGTTAAATACATAATTTAATAGTAATAGAAGGAAAATAGGAGAAGAAACATGGAAGTATATTTGGACAATTCTGCCACAACTAAATGCTATGACAGTGTAAAAGACATTGTACAGAAAGTGATGTGTGAAGATTATGGAAATCCATCATCTATGCACAAAAAAGGTGTGGATGCAGAAAGGTATATAAAAGAATCAAAAGAAATTTTGGCAAAATTGCTAAAAGTACAGGAAAAGGAAATCTATTTTACTTCCGGCGGTACAGAGAGTGACAATCTGGCGTTGATTGGTACGGCGAGAGCAAATCACCGTGCAGGGAAGCATTTAATTACGTCATCTATTGAACATCCGGCAATTTTAAATACAATGCAGTATTTAGAGCAGGAAGAAGGATTTAGAGTGACTTATCTTCCCGTAGACAGTGAAGGTAAAATTCGTTTGGATGCGTTAAAAGAGGCGTTATCCGAAGAAACAATTCTTGTATCCATTATGTATGTCAATAATGAGGTTGGCTCAGTGCAGCCGATTGAAGAGGCGGTAAAACTTGTAAAAGATTATAATAAAAATATTTTGTTCCATGTAGATGCAGTACAGGGCTTTGGCAAATATAAAATATATCCAAAAAAGTTAGGTGTAGATTTACTTTCACTGAGTGGACACAAAATTCACGGACCAAAAGGAATCGGTGCGATTTATATCAATGAAAAGGCGAAAATCAAACCAATTATTTTTGGTGGGGAACAGCAGAAGAATATTCGTTCAGGCACGGAAAATGTTCCGGGAATTGCAGGACTTGGAATGGCGGCAAAAGAGGTTTATACAGATTTAGATAAAAAAGTTGCACATATGCGTGAACTAAAACAGCGTTTTATTGACGGAATTATGCAGATTGAAGATACAACTATTCACGGAAGATATGATGATACAAGTGCTCCTCATATTATCAGTGCAGGGATTGCAGGTATCCGAAGTGAAGTGGTTTTACACACTTTAGAAGAAAAAGGAATCTATGTTTCATCAGGTTCAGCCTGTGCGTCAAATCATCCGGCAATCAGCGGTGTACTAAAAGGAATTGGAGCAAAAAATGAGTTTTTGGATGCAACAATACGTTTTAGTCTTTCTGAGTTTACAACTGAAGAAGAAATTGACTATACTTTGGAAACATTATATAATTGTATACCAATGCTTAGAAGATATACAAGACACTAGAAAGTTTGCAAAATAGAGAAAGGTAAGAAGATACATGAAGTTTCAATCATTTTTAATAAAATACGGTGAAATAGGTATTAAAGGAAAGAACAGATACATTTTTGAGGATGCTCTGATGCGTCAGATACGTTTTGCGTTGAAAGATGTAGAGGGAACATTCAATGTACACAAAGCACAGGGCAGAGTGTACGTTGACTGTGAAGGAGATTTTGATTATGACGAAACAGTTGCCGGCTTAAAAAGAGTTTTTGGTATTGTTGGAATCTGCCCTGTTATTCATGTGGAAGACAGAGGATTTGAGGAACTTAAAAAAGTAGTTGTAAATTATATGGATGAAATGTATCCTGATAAAAATACAACATTTAAGGTGGAAGCAAGACGCGGAAAGAAAAGTTATCCGAAAAATTCTATGGAAATCAACTGCGAAATAGGAGAGGCTATTTTAGATGCGTTCCCTGAAATTAAAGTAGATGTGCATAAACCTGCCATTAAATTAAATATTGAAGTCAGAGATGAAATTTATATTTACTCTGAAATTATTGCGGGACCGGGAGGAATGCCGGTTGGAACAAATGGAAAGGCAATGCTTTTACTTTCAGGCGGAATTGACAGTCCGGTTGCCGGATATATGATTTCAAAGAGGGGGGTAGGATTGGAAGCAACTTATTTCCATGCACCACCGTATACAAGTGAACGCGCAAAACAGAAAGTAATTGATTTGGCAAAACTTGTTTCAAAATATTCAGGACCGATTAAATTAAACATTGTTAATTTTACTGATATTCAGTTGTATATTTATGATAAATGTCCTCATGATGAACTGACAATTATTATGCGTAGATATATGATGAAGATTGCAGAACATTTTGCGAAAGAAAGCGGATGTCTGGGACTTATTACAGGGGAAAGTATAGGACAAGTTGCCAGTCAGACAATGCAGAGTCTTATGGCAACAAACGATGTATGTACATTGCCCGTATATCGTCCGGTAATAGGCTTTGATAAACAGGAAATTGTAGATATTGCAGAAAAAATTGATACTTATGAAACATCTATTTTACCATTTGAAGATTGCTGTACAATTTTTGTTGCAAAACATCCTGTAACAAAACCAAACTTGAATATTATCAGACGTTCAGAAGAAAATCTGGCAGAGAAAATTGATGAATTGTTTGAGCAGGCAATAGAAACTGTGGAAACAATTGTTGTAAAACCGTAAGTAGTACAAAAATGAAAAAGCCCCACAAAATTTGTGGGGCATTTAAACTCATAAATTCAATTAAACGATATATGGTTTTAATACTTCGAGAACAGTTTCTGCATCATCTTCAGCATGAATGTTTAAGTCGATTGGTTTTGATAAATCTAAACTGAAAATACCCATGATAGATTTTGCGTCAATTACATAACGACCGGATACTAAATCAAAATCATAATCAAATTTTGTGATTTCATTTACGAATGATTTAACTTTGTCAATTGAATTTAAAGAAATTTGTACTGTTTTCATTGGAATAACCTCCTTGAATGTTTTTTACTCTATGAATATATTAAGTTGTAAGACAAAAAAAGTCAAGGAACAATATGCCAAAGAAAAGGTTAAATTTTCGTTATTTTATACATAGATTTAAGGAGGAGAAAATGAAAAAAGTTGCACTACATAATTTAGGCTGTAAAGTGAACGCCTATGAAACAGAAGCAATGCAGGAATTATTGGAAAAAGAGGGGTACGAAATTGTTCCGTTTAAAGAAGGAGCGGATATTTATATAATTAATACCTGTACGGTAACAAATATGGCTGACAGAAAATCCCGCCAGATGCTTCACCGTGCAAAAAAAATGAATCCCAATGCTATTGTTGTAGCGGCAGGGTGTTATGTACAAGCAAAAAGTGAATCGGATGAAGTGGACGACAGCATCGATATTATTATCGGGAATAATAAAAAACAGGATTTAATTTCTATTTTGAAAGAATATGAAGAAGAGCATAACGGCGTTCAGAAAGAAATTATTGATATTAATCATACGAAAGAGTATGAAGAATTGCATTTAAGTAAGACGGCGGAACATACGAGAGCATATTTAAAAGTACAAGACGGATGTAACCAGTTCTGTACATACTGTATTATTCCGTATGCTAGGGGAAGAGTACGTAGTAGAGAAAAAGAAAATGTTGTTGCGGAAGTAAAGGAATTGGTGGCAAACGGCTATCAGGAAGTTGTTCTTACGGGAATCCATTTAAGTTCTTATGGGGTGGATTTAGAAGGAGAAAATTTATTGTCGCTTATTTTGGCGGTAAATGAAATTGAAGGATTAAAAAGAATACGTTTAGGCTCATTAGAACCTCGAATTATTACAGAAGAATTTGCAAAAACAATTTCCGGTTTAGAAAAAATATGTCCACATTTTCATCTTTCACTGCAAAGTGGATGTGATGCAACTTTAAAACGAATGAATCGAAGATATACCGCTGAAGAATATTTAGAGAAATGTGAATTGCTTAGAAAATATTTTGATAGCCCGGCATTGACAACAGATGTAATTGTAGGATTTCCGGGAGAAACGGAAGAGGAATTTGAAGAATCAAGAGCATTTGTGGAAAAGGTCAATTTCTATGAAACACATATTTTCAAATATTCCAGACGTGAAGGGACAAAGGCTGCTGTAATGGAGAATCAAGTTCCTGAGCAGATGAAAACAAAAAGAAGTAATATTCTTTTAGAGTTGGATGCAAGAAAAAGAAAAGAATATGAAGAAAAATTTATTGGAAAAACAGTGGAAGTTTTAATGGAAGAAGAGATTGAAAAAGAGGGGAAAATTTATCAGACAGGGCATACAAAGGAATATATAAAGGTTGCTTTGGAGAGTGATGAGAACCTACAAAATCAGTTAACAAAGATTAAAATTGATAATCATTCACAAATTATACGTTGAATTTTATAGGTAATTATATTAGAATAAGGTTGAAATAAAGTAAAGGACGTGGTGAAATGAAAGATTTAAACAGTACACAATTTTTCCGTGTAGAACCCGCTCCACAAATTCAGGCAAAAGATATTCTTGAAATTGTGTATCAGGCTTTGCGGGAAAAAGGATACAATCCGGTCAATCAGATTGTCGGATATATTATGTCAGGCGACCCTACATACATTACAAGTCATAACGGGGCAAGAAGTCTGATTATGAAAATGGAAAGAGATGAGTTAGTGGAAGAAATGCTCAAGACGTATATTGAGCATCACTCATGGGAATAATATAATGAGAATTATGGGATTAGATTACGGCTCTAAGACAGTGGGAGTCGCAATTAGCGATGCCCTTTGTCTTACAGCACAAGGGATTGAAACGATTCAGCGAAAAGAAGAAAATAAGTTGAGGAAAACGCTTGCCCGTATTGAAGAACTGGTAAAGGAATACGAGGTGGAGAAGATAGTTCTTGGTTTTCCGAAGCATATGAATAATGATATAGGCGACCGCGCGGAGAAATCTTTGGCATTTAAGGAAATGTTGGAGAGAAGAACAGGACTTGAGGTCATTATGTGGGACGAGCGTCTGACTACGGTGGAAGCGGAACGGACATTAATAGAGAGTAATGTAAGAAGAGAAGACCGCAAAAAATATATTGATAAAATTGCGGCGATTTTCATTCTTCAGGGATATTTAGACTCGGTTTATTTAAAAAAATAAGTGTTCACGAGGTGAAAAAATGGAAAAAATTCAGTTTATGTTTGATGAAGGGACAGAGTCTGTAGATTTTTATGTTCTGGAAGAAACAAAAGTAAATGGCGTATCTTATATTCTTGTGACAGATTCGGAAGATGATGATGCGGAATGTATGATTTTAAAAGATACAAGTAAGGCGGAAGAAAGCGAAAGTGTTTATCAGATAGTGGAAGATGACACGGAGCTTGAGGCAGTATTGAAAATATTTGAAGAACTATTAGAAGATATTGATATAGAAATGTAACGTACAATTTTTAAGAGGTGGAATATGTCTGTAAATCAGGAAGAATTTAAAGAGATGTTAAAAGAAAAAGGGCTGAAAGTGACAAATCAGCGGTTGGTTGTTCTGAAAGTTTTGGCAGAGCATAAAGATAGACATATGACAGCGGAAGAAATATATGATTTAGTTAGAAATGAGTTTCGGGATATAGGAATTGCGACTGTCTATCGGACGGTTCAGTTACTTTTGGAAATGAAGTTGATAGACCGTATTGAATTAAATGACGGCTGTGTAAGATATGAAATAGGACATCAGTTTTTTGGTGATACGAAACACTATCATCACCATTTAATTTGCAAAGAATGTGGAAAGATTATTCCCTTTGACGATGATTTGCTAGAGGATTTAGAAAAACATATCGAGGAAACATTGGGATTTTGTGTTTTGGACCATGAATTAAAACTTTACGGAAAATGTAAGGATTGTATAGAGAAAGAAAAGAATGTGCGGGAACATATAAAATGATGGAGGTGTAAATTTGAAAAAAGAGAACAATTCAAAATTGAAAATTATTGCTCTTGGCGGACTGGAGCAGATAGGAATGAATATTACTGCTTTTGAATATGAAGATAGTATTATCGTAGTGGATTGTGGGCTGGCATTCCCGGAAGATGATATGCTTGGAATTGACTTGGTTATTCCTGACATCACATATTTAAAAGATAATATTCAAAAAGTAAAAGGGTTTGTGATTACTCATGGTCATGAGGATCATATCGGTGCATTATCATATGTATTGAAAGATTTAAATTTCCCTATTTATGCGACAAAACTTACAATGGGGATTATTGAAAACAAATTAAAAGAGCATAATTTACTTCGCAGTACAAGAAGAAAAGTAGTACGCCACGGACAGTCTATTAATTTAGGACAATTTAGAATTGAGTTTATTAAGACAAACCACAGTATTGCGGATGCTTCAGCATTGGCAATTTATTCTCCGGCAGGTATTGTTGTGCATACAGGTGATTTTAAAGTAGATTATACGCCGGTTTTTGGTGATGCTATTGACTTGCAGCGATTTGCTGAATTAGGTAAAAAAGGTGTGTTGGCGTTGATGTCTGACAGTACAAATGCGGAGCGACCGGGATTTACGATGTCAGAGCGTACGGTAGGAAAAACGTTTGACCATATTTTTGCGGAGCATAGAGATACAAGAATTATTATTGCCACATTCGCTTCTAACGTAGACCGTGTGCAGCAGATTATTAACTCTGCATACAAGTACGACAGAAAAGTCGTCGTAGAGGGAAGAAGTATGGTAAATATTATTGAAACTGCTTCGGAGTTAGGTTATTTGAATATTCCTGATAAAACATTGATTACAATTGACCAGTTGAAAAATTATCCGGACGAAAAGACTGTATTGATTACAACAGGAAGCCAGGGAGAATCGATGGCAGCTTTATCTCGAATGGCTGCGGATATTCACAAGAAAGTAAGCATTAAACCAGGGGATACAGTTATTTTCAGTTCAAGTCCGATTCCGGGAAATGAAAAAGCAGTTTCTCGCGTGATTAATGAACTTTCTCAGAAAGGCGCTACAGTTATTTTTCAGGATACTCATGTTTCGGGTCATGCCTGTCAGGAAGAGATTAAATTGATTTATTCTCTCGTAAAACCAAAATATGCTATTCCTGTGCACGGTGAGTATCGTCATTTGCGTGCAAATGCAGGGATTGCGGAAAGTCTTGGAATACCGAAAGAGAATATTTTCTTGTTACAGTCAGGTGATGTGCTTTCATTAGATGCGAACGGTGCGGAAGTTGTAGATAAAGTGCATACAGGCGCAATTCTCGTCGACGGATTGGGCGTAGGTGATGTTGGAAATATCGTACTGCGTGATCGTCAGCATTTGGCAGAGGATGGTATATTAATTGTTGTTTTAACATTAGAAAAAGGCACAAATCAGGTGTTGGCAGGTCCGGATATTGTATCAAGAGGATTTGTTTATGTAAGAGAATCTGAAGGGCTGATGGAAGAGGCAAGACAAATTTTATCAGAGGCATTGGAACATTGCCTGACACAAAATAGAAATGCAGATTGGAGTAGAATTAAATTGGTTATCCGCGATACAATGAATGAATTTATTTGGAAACGCACAAAGAGAAGACCGATGATTCTTCCGATTATTATGGATGTATAAAAAATAAGGACGGGGAATGAAAATTCTACCGTCCTTACTTGAGGAAAGGAAACTGTCATGATTGTAGATGAACGCATGGTTACATTTATCAATTCTCTGGAAACAGAAAACAGTGAAATATTAGAGATAATAGAAAAAGAAGCGTTGGAAACTTTTGTTCCGATTATCCGAAAGGAAATGCAAAGTTTTATGAAGGTACTTTTGGCAATTCAAAAACCGCTTCATATTCTTGAGGTAGGGACGGCAGTCGGATTTTCAGCACTTCTAATGAGTGAATATGCACCAAAAGAATGTAAAATCACAACGATTGAAAAATACGAAAAGCGTATTCCAATTGCGAAAGAAAATTTCCGTCGTGCAGGAAAAGAAGAACAGATTACTCTTTTAGAAGGCGATGCTTTAGATATTTTAAAAGGTCTGGAAGGCAAATATGATTTTATTTTCATGGACGCGGCAAAGGCACAGTATATTAATTATATGCCTGAAGTACTCCGTTTGCTTGAAAAGGGCGGGGTGCTTGTTTCTGATAATGTGTTGCAGGACGGAGATATTATTGAATCCAGATTTGCGGTGGAAAGAAGAAACCGAACAATACATAGTCGCATGAGAGAGTATTTATATAGATTGAAACATGAAGAACAGTTGTTGACCTCCATTATCCCGCTTGGAGATGGGGTGGCAATCAGTACAAAGCGATAAGAAAGGAAAAGAAAATGGCAAGACACCCAGAATTATTAATTCCGGCAAGTAGTTTAGAAGTATTAAAAACAGCAGTTATATTTGGTGCAGATGCAGTATATATCGGTGGAGAGGCATTCGGACTTCGGGCGAAGGCGAAAAATTTCTCGAAAGAAGATATGGCAGAAGGAATTAAATTTGCCCATGAGCATGATGTAAAAGTATATGTAACTGCAAATATCCTTGCACACAATAGTGACTTGGAAGGAGCAAGAGAATATTTTAGAGAATTGGGAAAAATGAATCCGGATGGATTGATTATTGCTGATCCGGGAATGTTTATGCTTGCAGGGGAAGAATGTCCTCATATTGAAAGACACATCAGTACGCAGGCAAACAATACAAACTATGAAACATACAAATTTTGGCATAAATTGGGGGCGACAAGAGTTGTTTCGGCACGAGAATTGTCTTTGGATGAAATAAAAGAAATTCGTGCAAATATTCCGGATGATTTGGAAATTGAAACATTTGTACATGGAGCAATGTGTATTTCGTATTCGGGAAGATGTCTGTTGAGTAATTATTTTACGGGAAGAGATGCAAATCGGGGGGCGTGTACGCACCCGTGCCGCTGGAAATATTCTATTGTGGAAGAAACAAGACCGGGAGAATACATGCCTGTTTATGAAAATGAAAGAGGAACATATATTTTCAATTCAAAAGATTTATGTATGATTGAGCATATTCCGGAACTTTTGGAAGCGGGAATCGATAGTTTGAAAATTGAAGGGCGTATGAAAACAGCATTATATGTCGCTACGGTTGCGAGAACATATCGAAAAGCGATTGATGATTATCAGAAAGACCCTGAATTATATAAGAAAAATATGCCTTGGTACTTAGAACAGATTTCTAACTGTACATACAGACAATTTACTACGGGATTTTTCTTCGGAAAGCCGGATGAAACAACACAGATTTATGATAATAATACGTATGTGAAAGAATATACTTATCTTGGAATTGTAGGAGAAGAGAGGGAAGGTACATATCGTATCGAACAGAGAAATAAATTTTCTGTTGGAGAAAAAATCGAGGTAATGAAACCGAACGGTGACAATGTTGAAGTGACGGTAAAACGTATTTTGACAGAGGATGGGGAAGAGCAGGAAAGTGCTCCGCATCCAAAGCAAATATTGTATGTAGACTTGGGGATTCCGGTAGACAGATATGATATTTTGAGAAGACAGGAAGAGAAATAATAAAAACTACGGACTTTTATGAAAAGAAAGTCCGTAGTTTTTCTATTGCGCTTTTTTCAATGCGGGAAACGTAGGAACGGGAAATACCGAGTTGACGGGCGATTTCTCGCTGAGTATATTCCTCACCTTTGTAAAGACCGTATCGCATTTTTAAGACAAGTCGTTCTCGGGGAGAAAGTTCAGAGGAAACTTTTTCGTAGAGCATTTTGATGTCGTCTTTTAAGGCGACTTTTGAGGGAGTGTCCTCTTCGTCTGATTCAATCACATCAAAAAGTTGAATCTCGTTACCTTCTCTGTCTGTACCGATAGGTTCATAGAGAGAAACTTCTTTAGAAGTTTTTTTCTTTCCGCGCAGCATCATGAGAATTTCATTTTCAATACATCTTGCCGCATAAGTGGCAAGACGATTCCCTTTTTCCACATTAAAGGTAGAAACGGCTTTTATCAGTCCTATCGTTCCGATAGAAAGAAGGTCTTCAGGGTCTTCGTCTAGATGTTGGTATTTTTTGACGATATGAGCAACAAGACGAAGATTTCGTTCAATTAGAATATGTTTCGCTTCAAGGTCGCCCTCTGTATATTTTTGTAGATAATAACGTTCTTCAGATGCAGTCAATGGTTCAGGAAATGTTTTCAAGAATGGACCTCTAAGCATATTTTTATTATAGTTTATGCAAAATAAAATTGTTTGTGCCTTTCCAAAAATAAAATGGTGGTGTGAAAGGCAAAATAATGGTATATTAGAAGAGAAATAGGAAAAGCAGGGGGATACTATGACGAAAGAAAAGAAGAGCAAAAAAATACGTGCGATAGAGATAATGTTAGCGGCGAGTATTTGTATTCTGTTTGTAACGGAAGGAGTTTTATTACTAAATCAAAAGAAACAGGTTAAAGAAGAAACGCCGATTCTGACTCAGGAAGAAGCGAAAGAAATTGATCGGAAAAATATGGAATCTGCCAAGAATACAACTGTAGAGAAGAAAGGTACAGATATTACCATTGGATCAAAAGACAAGGCAGAAACGCAGGAACCGAACCAGACGAGAGATTATATTATTGAGGATAGTTACACTCGTGCATTGACAATGGATGAACTGACAGGTTATACGGTAGAGGAACTACAAATTGCGAGAAATGAGATTCTTGCCAGACACGGAAGAAAATTTGAAGATGAAAAGATGAAAATGTATTTTGAAAGTAAGAGTTGGTATAGTGGAACGATAGAATCATCTGAATTTGATGCGTACTATGATTCGATTTTAAGTGAAGTGGAAAAAGCAAATATTCAGTTGATTCAGTCAATGGAGTCAGTGGCAGTTACACCGGACGTAACAGAAGAAGAGGAATAGAGGTGAAGAGATGTACGAAGAGTGGAATGAGGACGAGGATATTTTTGAGAAATTAGAAGAGGAATCAAAAAAGACAAAGATAAATGGGAAAAAACTGATTATAGCAGAATTTATCTGTGTATTTATTTTGCTTTGTGTTGTTTTGGGAACATATTTTAAATTAAATGATACAAAGAAGGTTGCTAAAGAATATATGAGAAATGTATTGCAGGGGAATTGGAATGAAGTATACGAATATCTCTATTTTCCAAAAGATGATAATACATTTTTGAATAAGAAAATGTTTGTTTCTGTTCAAGAATTGAGTAATGATACAAGAACATTTCAGGTTAATATTGGCGATGTGAAAGAGGTTGGAAACAGCAGAAAAGATTATCGGCAGTTTGAGGTTTCTTATCGAGATAAACAGGAAAATAAAAAGGCGCTTGTTTCTATGGTGAGGCAGAAGGGTGAATGGTATGTAGATGGTCGTCAACAGTTTGTTGAGGATGTTGTGCATCTGGAAGTGCCGAAAGATACGAAAGTTTCTTTGGATAAAGTGATATTAGATAAGTCTTATCAAAAGAAAACAGAAGGAAATATTGATTTCTATGAAGTTCCAAATATTTTCCGCGGTGTACATTACATTGCACTGGAAAAGGAAAATATGGAGAAGTATGAGGATTTAGTCCGATTTGAAAAAGGTAAACCGGTGCAGGTCACAATGCAGTATGGAAAAGATATTTTAGATACGGCTGCACAGTATGCACAAGGTGAAATTCGTAAAGAATATGAAAATGTAACGAAAAATATAACAGGCGAAAAAGAGTTTCGTTATCTTCAATTAAAAAATAATCAGATAAAGATAAGACCGTCAGAAGAAAATCCGGATTATATTGTAGTGACGGTAGAATCGGAATACGAATATCAGTACCGACAGAAAGTATTTTACTTTTTCCATGTAAATAAAACAGATACGGGAAAATGTACAAATAAATGTGTTTTTTCTTATCAGTCAGGAACACTGAAATTAGAGAACAAAGAAATAAATACATCTTTTCTAAAATAAAAGAGAAAGTTTCCCACAGACAATGTTTGTCGGGAAACTTTTTATTGTATATAAAGAAAAAATGTGCTATGATAAACACATTCAGAAAACAATCTGTTTTCTTAATCATCAGGCGTTTCAGCCAAGTTTTCAATAATTTAGACAATAGAATGAAAGGAGAGAATGTAATTGTATAGTACAGTGTTGTCTGCGGCTATACATGGGCTAGAAGTAAAATGCATTCATGTAGAAGCAGACGTAAGCAACGGACTGCCCTTGTTTCATATGGTGGGGTATCTGTCATCGGAAGTGAAGGAGGCTGGAGAAAGAGTGAGAACAGCTATTCATAATTCAGGGTTTTTGTTGCCTCCGAAAAAAATTATCATTAACTTATCTCCGGCGGATGTGCGAAAGAAAGGTTCTGCTTTTGATTTACCAATCGCTGTTTCTGTTTTAGCATCTCTTGGATATGTTTCCGACAAAAAATTAAAAAACACTCTTTTTATCGGTGAACTGGGGTTAGACGGTAAAGTCCGTAAAGTAGCAGGAGTTTTACCTATTATAATAGAAGCAAAACAGCAGGGGTATAAGGCTTGTATCGTGCCGAAAGGAAATGGTTTGGAAGGTAGTATTATAGAAGGGGTACGGGTGTATGGTGTCAGAACTCTTAAAGAAACAATCGGTTATCTAAATGGTGAAATTCAATTATCTGAGGAGAAGAAACAGTTACCTAAAAAGCAGGAAAAACAGGAAGGGGATTTTGCAGAAGTTCGGGGACAGGCAATGTTAAAAAGGGCGACAGAAATAGCAGTTGCGGGAAATCACAATATTTTATTTATCGGTTCAGCGGGGATTGGAAAAACGATGATTGCCAGTAGAATTTCGACAATCTGTCCGCCGATGACAGAGGAAGAGTGTATTGAGGTCACGAAGATTTACAGTATTCTCGGAATGATTGATGAGGAAAATCCAATTATCAGAGAAAGACCGTTTCGCTCGCCCCACCATACATCGACAAAGGCGTCGTTAATCGGCGGAGGGAATATAGCTATGCCCGGAGAAATCAGTATGGCGAATCACGGAGTACTCTTTTTGGATGAGTTGGATCAGTTTCAAAAACAGGTTTTAGATGCACTTCGACAGCCGATGGAAGAGAGGGTAGTCCGCCTATCGAGAAAATCGGGAGTGTATGTTTTTCCCAGTAACTTTATGCTTGTAGGTTCATGTAATCCATGTCCGTGTGGAAATTATCCGGATTTGAATAAATGTACCTGTACCTCTGCACAGATTCAGCAATACTACAATCATTTCAGTCAGCCATTTCTGGATAGATTTGACCTGTCTATAGAAGTGTCAAAAGTACAGTATGAAGATTTAGAAGGTGGAAAAGAGGAAGAATCTTCAGCAACAATACGAAAAAGAGTATGCAAGGCAAGGGAAAGACAGTATAAGCGATATGGACATACAAAGACAAATGCTGAATTATCGTCTACAGAAGTGGCAGTATATTGTGAACTGGAGCAGAAGGAAAAACAATTTATGGGACAAATATTTGAGCAGATGGAATTAACGGCAAGAACGTACCATAAAGTATTAAAAGTAGCAAGGACGATAGCGGATTTAGCGGAGGAAGAAAAAATACAACTTTGTCATTTGCGTGAAGCGGTAGGATATAGAATGTTTGATAAAAGGAGATAAAATGCAGCAGGAAGAGAAATATGAATATTGGTTTGCCAATATAAAAGGCTTGACGGCGAGAAATAAAAGAGAGATAAGAGAAAAGATACAGTCTGCAGAAGAATTTTATTATATGGAAGAAAGTGAGCGGAAAAAGTATGTGGAGGAGGGGATTGATGAGTGTGTAAGAAAAAGTATAGATGAATGGAAAATAGAAAAGGAATATTCGGTATTAAAGGAGAAGAATGTGCAATTTCTTCCTTTTTTTCAAGAGAAATATCCATCTATGCTAAATGATTTGGAAAATCCGCCCTATGCCATTTATATGAAAGGTAAACCTATAAGAGAAGATACGTTAAAGGTAGCCATAGTAGGTGCAAGAAAATGCAGCCCTTACGGAGAGAGTATGGCGATTCGCTTTGCGGAAAAACTAGCTGAGAATAATATTGAGATAATAAGCGGTATGGCAAGAGGGGTAGATGGAGCAGGACAGAGAGGAGCGTTAAATGTGGGAGGATGTTCTTACGGTGTGCTTGGATCCGGTGTGGATATATGTTATCCGAGAGAACATATAGGATTATATGAGGACTTGCAGGAAAAGGGAGGAGTGATTTCAGAACAACCACTGGGAATGTCCCCGCTTTCGAGAAATTTTCCTGCGAGAAACAGAATTATCAGTGCCTTGGCGGATGTTGTTATTGTTATAGAGGCGAAAGAAAAGAGCGGGTCACTGATTACGGCAGATATTGCTCTGGATATGGGAAAAGATGTATATGCTCTTCCGGGACCTGTGAACAGTGAGTTGAGTAAGGGATGTAATATGCTTATCAGACAGGGAGCGGGGATACTTTTGTCCCCGCAGGATCTGTTGGATGAACTGCGGATTTCGACAAAGGAAGATGTGAAAAAGAAATTAAAAAGTAAAATAAGTCTTGAAACAGAGGAAAATATGGTGTATAGTTGCCTTGATTTGTATCCAAAGAATGTAAATCAGTTAATGATAGAAACAAAAATGGAGATTCCACAGTTGATAAATCAACTGGTATCTTTAGAAATGCAGGGATATATAAGAGAAATATCAAAAAATTATTATGTGAAAAACAATTAGACAGAAAAACTAATTGATTTTGGAGGAATATAATTATGGCACGAAATCTTGTGATTGTAGAATCACCGGCAAAAGTAAAGACGATAAAGAAATTTTTGGGAAGCAGTTATGTGGTAATGGCATCAAATGGTCATGTGAGGGACTTTCCGAAAAGTCAGTTCGGGATTGACGTGGAGAATGACTTTGAACCGAAATATATTACAATCAGAGGAAAAGGAGAGATTCTTGCCAGTTTACGAAAGGAAGTAAAAAAAGCAGATAAAGTATATCTTGCAACTGACCCTGACCGCGAAGGAGAGGCAATTGCATGGCATTTATATGTGGCTTTGAAATTGGAAGGAAAGAAAGTATATCGTATCAGTTTCAATGAAATTACAAAGAATGCAGTAAAATCAGCCATTAAAGAGGCGAGGGAAATCAATATGGACTTGGTTGATGCTCAGCAGGCAAGAAGGGCATTAGACAGAATTGTAGGTTACAGAATTAGTCCTCTTCTTTGGGCGAAAGTGAAGAGGGGATTGAGTGCAGGACGAGTACAGTCTGTGGCGCTTAGAATTATTGCGGACAGAGAAGAGGAAATTGATGCATTTATTCCGGAAGAGTATTGGACAATTGACACAGTGCTTAAAGTTGAGGGAGAAAAACGTCCTCTTATAGCAAAATTTTATGGAACAGATAAACAGAAGATAACAATTCGTTCTAAAGAAGAATTAGACAGTATTCTTGAACAGATAGAAAATGAAGAATATAAGGTGGCGGAAGTAAAGAAAAGCGAACGTTTGAAAAAAGCGCCGCTTCCATTTACGACAAGTACATTGCAGCAGGAAGCGTCAAAAGCATTGAATTTTGCTACACAGAAGACAATGAGAATTGCACAGCAGTTATATGAAGGGATTGATATAAAGGGGCAGGGAACTGTCGGTATTATCACATATCTTCGTACGGACTCAACAAGAGTTTCTGATGAAGCGGAGAGTAGTGTTCGAGCATATATACAAGATGTGTATGGTGAGAATTTTGTGTCTGAGGCAGAACCGAAGAAAGAAACAGGAAAGAAAATTCAGGATGCTCACGAGGCGATTCGTCCGACAGATGTGACAAGAACACCTGCATCACTGAAAGAATCTTTATCAAGAGAACAGTTCCGCCTGTATCAGTTGATTTGGAAGCGTTTTGTAGCAAGCAGAATGAAGCCTGCAAAATACGAAACGACTTCTGTAAAAATCGGGGCAGGGGAATATAGGTTTAATGTGTCTGCATCTAAAGTTGTTTTTGAAGGCTTCCGTTCTGTTTATATCGAATCAGATGAGGAAAAAACAGAAAATAACGTTCTTGTAAAAAGCATAACAACAGATACGAAACTGACAAAATCAGATATTGAAACAAAACAGCATTTTACACAACCACCGGCACATTATACGGAGGCATCACTTGTAAAAATTTTGGAAGAACTTGGAATTGGGCGTCCGAGTACTTATGCTCCGACGATTTCTACAATTATTGCGCGACGCTATGTATCAAAAGAGCAGAAAAACCTGTATTTAACGGAAATTGGTGAGGTTGTCAACAATATGATGAAAACATCTTTCCCAAGTATTGTGGATGTGAACTTTACTGCCAATATGGAAGGCCTTTTAGACAGAGTTGAGGAAGGGGTAGTAGAGTGGAAATCTGTTATTCGAAACTTTTATCCGGATTTAGAAGAGGCAGTTGAAAAAGCGGAAAAAGAATTGGAAAGTGTTAAGATAGAAGATGAAGTGACAGACGTTATCTGTGAAGAATGTGGAAGAAATATGGTTATCAAATATGGACCGCACGGACGATTTCTAGCCTGTCCGGGATTTCCTGAATGCAGAAATACGAAACCTTATTTAGAGAAAATAGGCGTATCTTGTCCAAAATGTGGAAAAGATATTGTACTTAGAAAAACAAAAAAAGGAAGAAAATATTATGGCTGTGAAGATAATCCGGAATGTGATTTTATGTCATGGCAGAAGCCTTCCAAAGAAAAATGTCCAAAATGTAATGGTTACATGGTGGAAAAAGGTAATAAATTACTATGTGGTGACAAGGAGTGCGGGTATATCACAGATAAAAAATAAATAACAAATAATTGAATATGAAAATTTCTTGAAAAAACTAGAATTGTATGATAATATGAAAAAGTAATAGAATGTTTTGAAGTTTATATGCGAAAACATATGAAACAGTTGATAATAGCAAAAAGATACGGAGGAAAGAAATATGAGTGTTCAATTATTAGACAAGACAAGAAAAATTAATAAACTGCTTCATAACAACGATTCCAGCAAAGTTGTATTTAATGATATTTGTGAAGTGTTGACAGAAATTTTGGATTCCACAGTGCTTGTAATCAGTAAAAAGGGAAAAGTGTTAGGTGTGAGTGAATGTGATAAGGTAGCACCTATCAATGAACTTGTACAGGAAGAAGTTGGAGCGTATATTGATTCACTTTTAAATGACAGATTATTAAACATTTTATCTACAAAAGAAAATGTAAATTTACAGACTTTAGGTTTCACTCCGGAAGTTGTACAGGGGTATCAGGCAATGATAACTCCGATTAACACGGCAGGAGAAAGACTTGGTACATTATTTATGTACAAGAAAGATGCCTTGTATGAAATTGATGATATTATTTTAAGTGAGTATGGAACTACAGTTGTAGGTCTTGAAATGCTTCGTTCTGTAAATGAAGAAAGTGCGGCTGAAACAAGAAAAGAACAGATTGTAAAATCGGCAATAAGCACGTTATCATTTTCAGAATTAGAAGCAATTGTTCATATTTTTGATGAACTGGAAGGAACAGAGGGAATTTTGGTAGCAAGTAAGATTGCAGACCGTGTAGGTATTACCAGAAGTGTAATTGTAAATGCCTTGAGAAAATTTGAAAGTGCCGGAGTAATTGAATCCCGTTCATCAGGCATGAAGGGAACTTACATCAAAGTTATTAACGATTATGTGTTTGAAGAATTAGACAGAATCAGAAAGAACAGAAGCAGATAGTGTAAGAGATGAGGGTATCAGGAAAATGACTGATACCCTTGTTTAATACATGGGAAGAAAGGAACAGTCACTATGGAAATATCAAAAGCAAAACTTAAAATGAAAAAGAGCCTTTTGGCAGAGGATCTTATGGATGACAAAACATATCATTGTGATGTTATGAGGTATGACAAAGAAGAAGAGAGCATATATTTGATTTTGAGAGATGAAAAACTTGTGGACATATCATTAGACGGTATTTATGAGTGTGTTATCTATCGTGGCAGTGTAGGAATTAAATGTGAAGGACGCATTGTAGAAAGATATGTGAATCAGGATGAAAGAATCATGCGTTTTCGAGTGGAAAAGGGATTTTATAAAATAAATATAAAGTATGTTGACAAAGAAGAAACAGAGTGATATTTTATTACTAGAGCGATTTAGCACTCGCTTTGATTGAGTGCTAATAACATGAAATCAGTATTCAAGGAGGAATTGACATGAAATTAGTACCATTAGGAGACAGAGTTGTATTAAAACAGTTAATAGCAGAGGAAACAACAAAATCAGGTATTGTTTTACCGGGACAGACAAAAGAAAAACCTCAGCAGGCAGAAGTTGTTGCAGTAGGACCTGGCGGAACTGTAGATGGCAAAGAAGTAGTTATGCAGGTTGCAGTAGGAGATAAAGTAATCTATTCTAAATATTCAGGAACAGAAGTAGAATTAGATGATGAAGAATATATCGTAGTAAGACAGAATGATATTTTAGCAGTGATTAAATAGTATTGAAGATTTCTTAGGAGGTTGATAGAAATGGCAAAGGAAATTAAATACGGAGCAGAAGCGAGAGCAGCATTAGAATCAGGAGTAAATCAGTTGGCAAATACAGTAAGAGTAACATTAGGACCGAAAGGAAGAAATGTTGTACTTGATAAGTCTTTCGGAGCACCATTAATTACAAATGACGGTGTGACAATTGCAAAAGAAATTGAATTGGAAGATGCTTTTGAGAATATGGGAGCACAGTTAATTAAAGAAGTTGCTGCGAAAACAAACGATGTAGCAGGTGACGGAACAACAACAGCTACAGTTCTTGCACAGGCAATGGTTCACGAAGGAATTAAAAACCTTGCTGCAGGAGCAAATCCAATCGTTCTTAGAAAAGGAATGAAAAAAGCGACAGAAGTTGCTGTAGAAGCAATCGCATCTATGAGCAGTAAAGTAGAGAGTAAAGACAGAATTGCAAATGTAGCATCAATCTCAGCAGGAGATACAGAAGTAGGTGCTATGGTAGCGGATGCAATGGAAAAAGTTTCAAATGACGGTGTTATTACAATCGAAGAATCAAAAACAATGAAAACAGAGTTAGACCTTGTAGAAGGTATGCAGTTTGACAGAGGCTACATTTCAGCATATATGGCAACAGATATGGAAAAAATGGAAGCAAACTTAGAAGACCCATATATCTTGATTACAGATAAGAAAATTTCTAACATTCAAGAACTTCTTCCATTATTAGAGCAGATTGTTCAGTCAGGAGCAAGACTTTTAATTGTTGCAGAAGATATTGAAGGAGAAGCACTTACAACATTAATCGTAAATAAATTACGTGGAACATTTAATGTTGTAGCAGTGAAAGCACCGGGATATGGTGACAGAAGAAAAGCGATGTTAGAAGATCTTGCTGTTTTAACAGGTGGTCAGGTTATCTCTGAGGAACTCGGATTAGACTTAAAAGAAACAACTTTAGACCAGTTAGGACGTGCCAAATCCGTAAAAGTACAGAAAGAAAATACAGTGATCGTAGACGGATTGGGGGATAAAAATGCGATTGATGCCCGTGTAGCACAGATTAAAGCGCAGATTGAGGAAACAACGTCTGAATTTGATAAAGAAAAATTACAGGAAAGACTTGCAAAACTAGCAGGAGGAGTTGCGGTTATCCGTGTAGGTGCAGCGACAGAAACAGAGATGAAAGAAGCAAAACTTCGTATGGAAGATGCACTTTCAGCAGCCAGAGCAGCTGTGGAAGAAGGAATTGTAGCAGGAGGCGGTTCTGCGTACATTCATGCCTCTAAGAAAGTTGCGAAACTTGCAGAAACTCTTGAAGGTGATGAAAAAACAGGTGCGAATATTATTTTGAAAGCATTAGAAGCACCACTATTCCATATTTCTGCAAACGCAGGGTTGGAAGGCTCCGTAATTATTAACAAAGTAAAAGAAAGTCAGATCGGTATCGGATTTGATGCTTATAACGAAGAATATGTAGATATGGTTGAAGCGGGTATTCTTGATCCGGCAAAAGTTACAAGAAGTGCATTACAGAATGCGACAAGTGTAGCATCTACATTATTAACAACGGAATCTGTTGTTGCAAATATTAAAGAAGATGCTCCGGCAATGCCGGCAGGAGCAGGTGGAATGGGTATGATGTAATCGAATAAAGATACATTCCGGTATATAAGTCTACCTTAGATATTTTTATCTGAGGTAGACATTTTTTATTCATATGTGATACAATAATAAGAACATCAGAATATGGAGGAAAGATATGAATGATTTTTACACAGAACAGTTGGTAAAACGAAGAACAACAGGGAAAGTGATGTTTGCAAAAGCAGGATTGATTATTCTTACGTTGTTATCGCTCATACTTTTGCTGAAAACTCCGTTTGCATTTATTCTGACGGCGGCACTGATTGCAGCAGACATATTTTTATTTAGAAATATGGATTTGGAGTATGAATATTTATTCGTGAACGGAGAATTGGACGTAGATAAAATTATTGCTCGTTCAAAGAGAAAGAAAGTTTTTTCTACTAATTTGGAAGAATTGGAACTTCTTGCTCCAACAGGGTCAAGTGAACTTCGTCTTGTACAGGCAGAGAAGACATACAATTATAGCAGTATGGCAGAAGGAAGCAAGACGTATGAATTGATTGTTTCTCAAAAAGGACAAAAGATAAAAGTGATTTTTGAACCAAACGATACGATTTTAAATGGGTTTAAAACGCTCGCATCAAGAAAAGTCATTATTTAGTCTTGACAGAACGGAAAGTTTTATGTAATATAACGTTACCTTATAAAAAAAGATATATAATAAGTAGTACTTATTAATATTTAAAACAGAAAGTAACAATGCAACAAGAAACGAAAGAGAGGAAGGAAAATCATGGGAAAAATTATTGGAGAAGGAATTACATTTGATGATGTGCTTTTAGTACCTGCATACTCAGAGGTTATTCCAAACCAAGTGGATTTGACAACTAATTTAACAAACAGCATTCAATTGAATATACCAATGATGAGTGCGGGAATGGACACGGTTACAGAACACCGCATGGCTATTGCAATGGCAAGACAGGGTGGAATTGGTATTATTCATAAGAATATGTCAATTGAAGCACAGGCAGATGAAGTGGATAAGGTAAAACGTTCGGAAAACGGTGTAATCACAGACCCATTCTATTTATCACCTGAACACACACTTGCGGATGCTAATGAATTAATGGCTAAATTCCGTATTTCAGGTGTGCCGATTACAGAAGGAAAAAAATTAGTTGGAATTATTACAAACCGTGATTTAAAATTTGAAGAAGATTTTACAAAGAAAATCAAAGAATCAATGACTTCAGAAGGGTTGATTACTGCACCGGAAGGAATCACTTTAGAAGAAGCAAAACAGATTTTAGCAAAAGCAAGAAAAGAAAAACTTCCAATTGTAGATAAAGATTTTAATTTAAAAGGATTAATCACAATCAAAGATATTGAAAAACAGATTAAATATCCATTATCAGCAAAAGATGCAAAAGGCCGTTTGTTATGTGGTGCTGCAGTAGGAATTACAGCAAACTGTCTGGAACGTGTAGATGCCCTTGTAAAAGCACAGGTAGACGTTGTTGTTATGGATTCTGCACACGGACATTCAGCAAACGTATTAAAAACAGTAAGAATGGTAAAAGAAAAATATCCTGAATTGCAGGTGATTGCAGGAAATGTGGCAACAGGAGAAGCGACAAGAGCCTTAATTGAAGCAGGAGTTGACGCTGTTAAAGTTGGTATCGGACCTGGATCTATCTGTACAACTCGTGTTGTTGCAGGTATCGGTGTACCACAGATTTCCGCAATTATGGATTGCTACGAAGTAGCAAAAGAATATAATATTCCAATTATTGCAGATGGTGGTATTAAATACTCAGGAGATATGACAAAAGCAATCGCAGCAGGTGCTAACGTATGTATGATGGGAAGTATTTTTGCAGGTTGTGATGAAAGCCCGGGAACATTTGAATTATTCCAGGGAAGAAAATATAAAGTATATCGTGGAATGGGTTCTATCTCGGCAATGGAAAACGGAAGTAAAGACCGTTACTTCCAAGCAGATGCGAAGAAATTAGTTCCGGAAGGTGTTGAAGGACGTGTAGCTTATAAAGGAACTGTAGAAGATACTGTATTTCAGTTAATGGGTGGACTTCGTGCAGGTATGGGATACTGTGGAGCACCTACAATTGAAACATTGAAAGAAACAGGAAAATTCGTTAAAATTTCAGCAGCATCTTTAAAAGAAAGTCATCCTCATGACATCCACATTACAAAAGAAGCGCCAAACTACAGTGTAGACGAATAAAAATAGCAGAGGGAATGGAGCGTATAAGATACGTTCCATTCTTTTGTGTTATGCGGAGAAAATATCAGAATAATCTTAAGAAATTTGTAAGTAAGTTTTTACGAAAAACGGATAAAAGTATGCTAGAATGACAATCAGTAAAAACAAATGGAGTTACAAAAGATGAAGAAGAAACGAATGACAAAACGGAGAAAGAAAAGAAGAGTACAGTTATATACCCGAGTGGGAATTGTGCTTATGTCTTTTATTCTTATGGCATTAAGTATGATGAAAATATTTCATTTTGGAGTATTCGGCAGCGAGGCAAAATATACGGAGGAAAACGGTGCGGAGATTGATAAAAGTAAGCCGGATATAGATGTACAGTTGATTACACCGAATCCGTATTCAAGACCTGAAACAAAGACAAAGAGAATAAAGGGGATTGTAATTCACTATACAGCCAATCCCGGTTCAACGGCAATGCAGAATAGAAACTATTTTGAAGGATTAAAAGATAGTCATCAGACGAAGGCAAGCAGTCATTTTGTTGTGGGAATAGAAGGGGAAATTGTACAGTGCGTACCTACATGGGAGGAAGCGTATGCATCTAATACGCGCAATGAGGATACGATTTCTATTGAAACCTGTCATAAAAAATCTGATGGAAAATATACTCGGCAAACATATAAATCTATGGTACAATTAACTGCATGGTTATGTAAAAAATTTGACCTGACAGAAAAAGATGTAATACGTCACTATGATATTACAGGGAAGAATTGCCCTAAATATTTTGTAGAAGATGAAAAGGCGTGGGAGCGGTTTAAACAAGATGTTGGAAATGTACTGCGCTAATAAGTGGGTGGAGAGAAGGTAAATCAATGAAAACATATGATGTAATTGCAATGGGCGAGTTACTTGTTGATTTTACGATGAATGGGGAGAATGAAAGAGGAAATGCTATTTTTGAGGCTTGCCCCGGCGGAGCACCGTGTAATGTACTTGCAATGCTGAGTAAATTAGGGAGGAAAACTTCGTTTTTAGGTAAAGTAGGAAGGGATTCTTTCGGTGAGCAGTTGAGGAATACATTGAGTGACTTAGGGATTGATACTTCTCATTTATATGAAGATACAACTGTGCATACGACACTTGCTTTTGTTCACACACTTCCGGATGGCGACAGGGACTTTTCTTTTTATAGAAATCCGGGTGCGGATATGATGCTGACAGAGGAAGAGATTTCCGAAGAATATATTCGTCAGGCACAAGTGTTTCACTTTGGAACGCTTTCCATGACGCATGAGGGAATTAGAAAGGCGACAAAAAAGGCGGTGGAACTGGCAAAGAAAAATGGGATTCTTATTACATTTGATCCTAATTTACGCCCGCCTTTATGGAAATCTTTGGAAGAGGCAAAAGAGCAGATGAAGTATGGTTTCTCAAAGTGTGATGTGCTGAAAATTTCTGATAATGAATTGCGGTTCATATCAGAAAAGGAGGATTATGATGAAGGAATCTGTATTTTGCAGGAAAAGTATGGAATACCGCTTATTTTTCTGACGCTGGGCAAAGATGGGAGTAGGGCATACTATAAGGGGTGGCGTGTTGAAGAAAAAGGATACAACGTTCGGGTGACAGATACAACCGGTGCGGGCGATACATTTTGTGGAAATATTATACATTATGTATTACAATATGGATTAGATACACTCACGGAGGAGAAACTTCGCGAGATACTTGTTTTTGCAAATAGTGCTGCGGCATTGGTTACAACAAAAAAAGGAGCAATCTGTTCCATGCCGGAACGGGAAGAAATACTATCATTAATAAAGAAAGAGAAAAGGATGTAGAAATGTTTAAGAAGTTTTTTCCGGATGATTATAAAGCGTCCACATACATTATTCCGTTTGAGGATTTGTATAAAGAAGGATACAGAGGACTTATATTTGATATAGATAATACGCTTGTGCCTCACGGAGCGCCGGCTGATGACAGGGCAAAAAAATTGTTTATCCGTCTGAAAGAAATTGGTTTTCAGTGCTCTCTTTTGTCAAATAATAAAGAAGGCAGGGTAAAGATGTTTAATGAAGAAATAGGTGTGAATTACATTTATGATGCCCATAAACCTTCCACAAAAAATTATAAAAAAGCAATGGAAATCATGGGGACAAATTTGCAAAGTACAATTTTTATCGGCGACCAACTTTTTACTGATGTGTATGGTGCAAAACGTACCGGAATTAGAAATATTTTAGTGAAACCGATTCATCCAAAAGAAGAAATACAGATTGTATTAAAGCGATATTTGGAAAAAATCGTACTGTATTTCTATAAGAAAGAGCGTAAAAAGCAAAAAAAGGTTGAAAAACTATAAAAACTATTATAAAATTATATGCAGTAAAAAGAAATGGAATATGTCTTAGACATACTATTAAGGAGGATTATAATGATTTCAGCAGGAGATTTTAGAAATGGTGTTACTCTTGAAATTGAAGGGAACATTTATCAGATTTTAGAATTTCAACACGTAAAACCTGGAAAAGGTGCAGCGTTCGTAAGAACAAAATTAAAAAATATTATCAGTGGAGGAATTGTTGAAAAAACATTCAGACCAACTGAAAAATTCCCTAAAGCACATATTGAAAGAAAAGATATGCAGTATTTATATACAGACGGTGAATTATATCACTTCATGGATGTAGAAACATATGATCAGATTGCGTTAAACGAAGAAACAATCGGTGATGCACTTAAATTTGTAAAAGAAAATGAAATGGTTAAAATCTGTTCACATAATGGAAACGTATTCGCAGTAGAACCACCATTATTTGTAGAACTTCAGATTACAGATACAGAACCTGGATTTAAAGGTGATACAGCGCAGGGTGCTACAAAACCTGCTACAGTTGAAACAGGAGCAGTTGTATATGTACCGTTATTTGTAGAACAGGGAGATGTTCTTAAAATTGATACACGTACAGGAGAATACTTATCAAGAGTATAGTAAAAAACAGGAGGGATATGGCTTTAATCATGTCCCTCCTGTTTTTATTTATTTAGTTTTTTATCATTAAAGTTGTAAGAGCGAAGTTTATCGTCCACAAAAACAGCGGAAAAAGATTTTTTTGAATTGGAGTCTTCCCACATATATAATTTGTTTGTGAATCCGTCTTGCAATGTTTCGGATAAAAGTACTCCTTTTTCTCCGAGAAGTTCAACAATCTCATCGTAACTCATATCAAATTTTAATTCTTTTTTCATATGTTCTGAAAGAGAAACGGATGCATTTGATTTCATGCCTGTTTGGGAAATACTGATAAGTTTTTCGTCTTCAAAAGAAAGGAGAACAGTTCCTTCCCCATTTTTAGTTGTCCATTGATAACGCGTTGCGGAACGCTCATCAGAACTAACTTGTAAAAGTTTATTGCCTTCATTTCCGATAATATCTTTTATCTCGCTGTAAGTCATACCGGTTTCCAGTTGTTCCAGTGCGTTAGATGAAATTTTGTTTTTTCCGACCATTGTGCTGCCTATATTTTCGTTCTGTGCATGAGATTGGTTGAAATGTTTGATAAAGAAGAAAGCGCAGATACCGATAAGAATCAGTATAATAAGTAAAATAGCAATTAAAATTTTAGTTTTTCTTTGTTTTTTTGCCCGATACGATGAACTTCTGTTGGAACGTTTTGCTATTGTCTTTTGCTGTCCCAAGTTTCTTTTTATTTTACAATTGTAACAGTAAGCGTATTTATTGTAGATTGGATTGCCGTAAATATCCGTATCTACTTTTACATTTTTGATTTTCATTTCTGAACCGCAATGTGAACATCTCATTCGATTACCTCCCTTATTTATGTCGTACAGTATGTATTATAGCGAAGATGGAAAAAGAATGCGAGTAAAAAATTCAAGTATTGCAAAAAATCTCATCTTCCTCTATAATAAGACTACATAATATTCTATTTATTCAAATCCAAGATGCAATTCGCATCGCATTCGCCATAGTAAAATAATTAAAGATGGACTGCAAGGAGGAAAAGGGATGACATATTGTCAATTTATTGCAGCCGTAAAGGAAGAAGTGGAATGTAATGTAGACGGAAACGTGAAAATAGATGTTCACATTGCATTAAAAAATAACGATAAAGAAAGGAGAGGACTTGTTTTTCAGGAGGAAGGAATTAATATCTCACCTGCTATTTATTTGGAGGAGGCGTATAAAGAGTTTCAAGAAGGAAAAGATTTGCATAAGATTGTTCATGATATTTTAGAAGTGTATGAAAGTGCCAGATTTTCAAAAAGGTATGAAGTAGATAATCTGCGGGAGTTTGATAAAATAAGAAAGAATGTATTGTGCAAACTCATTAATAGGGAAAAGAACAAAGAATTTCTTAAAGATACTCCATATATTCCATTTTTTGATTTAGCGATAGTCTGCTATGTATTAATTGAATTAAGTGACCGTGGAATTGCTACAATGCCGGTGAAATTTACACAGTTGAAAATGTGGGAAATCGGGGAAATGGAATTGTTTCAGGTGGCGAGGGAAAATGTGCAAAAACAATTTCCGGCTGAATTACGCCGAATGAAAGACGTTATTGCCGAAATGCTCGGAATGGATTTGTTGGATACGGAGGATGACACTATGTACGTACTTAGTAATGAAATGAGAAATTTTGGAGCGGTTTGTATTGCGTATGATAATGTACCTGATTTGATCGGAGCGGAACTGAAAGAAAATTATTACATTATACCGAGTAGCGTTCATGAGGTAATAATTGTTCCTGAGAGTAAAGCACCCAAAAAGGCGGAAATAGAAGAGATGGTAATGGAGATAAATGAAACACAGGTAGAAGAAGAGGAGGTTTTGTCGAACCGGATTTATTTCTATAACATTAAAGAGAAGATGATGAGTTGATTCTTTACTTTTGAAATAAAATGTGTTAAACTGATAAAGCATTTGGGGATAAACCAAATGCGAATATACATCTATAGCTCAGGGGATAGAGCAATGCCCTCCGGAGGCATGAGCGGCGGTTCGAATCCGCCTAGATGTGTATCTGGAATAGATTATTTTTTCATAGTATTAAGTGCTCTAAAAGGATTTTTATGGTGAAACATAAAAATCCTTTTCATGTATATGAAAAAGACAAAACGTTGTTAATTTTTATGAAAATAAATGAAAGAATACTTGCTTTATTATGATATTCGGTATAAACTAAAGATAATTAATTAAACAGGAGGAGAGGGCATAACAACATGAGAAATGAAAAACTTGATGAAAGAATGCTGGAGTTGAAAGAGGATATTTTCACATCTATCCGTGAAAGTGTTGCGATTGAAAGTGTGAAAAGTGAGGCGAAGGAAAATGCACCTTACGGTGAAGGACCAAAGGCTGCACTGGATCACTTGCTTGCACTTGGAGAAAAGTTAGGATTCAAGACAGGTAACGTTGATAACAGAGTAGGTTGGATTGAATACGGCGAAGGTGAAGAAATGGTAGGTGTTTTAGGACACGTTGATATTGTACCTTTAGGAGAAGGCTGGGATTACGATCCACTTGGTTGTGAAGTACATGACGGTAAAATGTTTGGTCGTGGAGTGTTGGATGATAAAGGACCAACAATTGGAGCAATTTATGCAATGAAAGCCATTAGAGATTTGGGACTTCCGATTGATAGAAGAATCCGTGTAATGATTGGAACAGATGAAGAAAATGGTTCTTCATGTGTACAGCATTATATTAAAGTAGGAGGAGAAAAACCAACGATTGGATTTACTCCGGATGCAGAATATCCTGTAATTTTCTGTGAAAAAGGACAGATTTTCTGGGAAGTAACAAAACAGGTTGAAAATCCGTCAACAGTTAAAGTGCTTTCTGTTAAAGGCGGTACAGCGAAAAACGTTGTTACACCAAAATGTACAATGGTGGTAGAAGGTGATTTTGATTTCCCAGCATCAGAAAATATTTCTGTTACAAAAGAAAATGGAAATACAGTAATCGTGTCTTCGGGAATGGGAGCACATGGAAGCCTTCCTCATTTAGGAAGAAATGCGGCAATTCAGCTATTTACTGCGCTGAAAGAAAATGGAATTGATTTAGGCGGAGATTTGCAGAGAATGATTGATTTTGTATTAGATAAAATCAACATGGAAACAAAAGGAGAAACATTAGGTGTATATACTAATGATGAAGAAACAGGAGAAACTTCAGTATGTTTCGGTGTTGTAGATTGTACAGAGGATAAATTATTCTTTACATTAGATGTTCGTTATCCAAATCATGCAGATGATGCAAAAATGACAGAAACAATCAAAAATGCAGCAAAAGAATACGGTTTAGAGGCTGAAGTAGAACAGACAGGAAAAATGTTATATGTGTCTAAAGAATCTGAACTAGTACAGAAGTTAATGGGTGTATATCGTGAATATACAGGAAGTGAAGAAGAACCGATTGCAATCGGTGGTGGTACATATGCGAAAGCATTTGAAAACATGGTAGCATTTGGACCTATCTTCCCAGGAGATGATGATGTGATTCATCAGCCAAATGAATATGCAGATATTGATAAATTGATGAAATCATTCCAGATTGTTGCTACGGCAATGTATGAACTTGCTCAGAAATAATAAAATAAAACCCCTTGCACTTTTGGGTGTGCAAGGGGTTTTGCTTATTCTAAATTAATTTTTTTCTTCATTACATATAGTGTTGCAATGTATGAAACAATAGCCTGAATAATTACGATAATGCAACTGACTGTATAGGAGGTTATAAGTAAATGTGAAACATTTCCAATTTCTGAAAATTCAGAGGCTGGTCCAAAGATAAGAGGAAATGCTCCTGCTATAAACAATACGACAAGACTTAACACTCCCACTATGCTGGATATAGTGAAAAAAAGTACGACAGCTGCCAGTATACGATGTTTGCTGAATAGTTGTCCAAGTGCAATACAGACATAATAGAATGGCAATGCAAAAAAGCAGGAGATTAATCCAACTAAGAAAGTTGAAGTAAAGAATAAAGTGGCAGGCATTTCCATAGCTTTTGACATTTCATTCATAATCATATCCGAATTTTTTGTTATCTCCGGTACAAGAACAATCATCAAAATGGACGCAGTGAGAACAAAATAACTTAAAACAATCCAAAATGTCCCACTGATTGTTTTTGCGAGTAAATGTTGTGAAGGTGTTACCGGCAATGTCAATGTTAAATATCCCTCATCAGTAAAAAGGTTTTTGTAAAAACGGTAGATAACTGCAAACAGAGTTATATAATTGATAAGTACGAGGAGAATAATATATGTTGTTACTCCAAGTCCGATAACATAGTTCGGAAGAGAGTTATATAATTCTGAAGTAATTACCAATCGTGCTACAAAAGCATAAACAAGCAGAAAAAGATTTGTTGGTATTAATATACGAGCAAGAGATTTTAAGTCATATTTAATTAGTTTTGTTAACATTTGAACACCTCCCTAAATAATGCATCTACAGACTGTTTCTTTTCCATTCGGATTTCATCTACTGTTGAATTAGTGATAATATGTCCGTTTTGAATAAAGATAACTCTGTCGAGAATATTTTCAATATCATGAATTAAGTGGGTAGACAATAAAATAGTAGCGTTCTCATTATAATTTGTAAGAATGGTATTTAAAATGTAATCTCTTGCAGCAGGGTCAACAGCGCCGATTGGCTCGTCTAAAATATATAAATCGGCATCTCTGCTCATAACAAGAATAAGTTGTACTTTTTCTTTTGTCCCTTTAGAAAGAGATTTGAGTCTTGCTTCAGGATTGATTTCCAAATGTTTTAACATACGGTACGCTCTTTCGGAGTCAAAGTTATCGTAGAAATCTGCAAAGTAGGAAATAATATCTTTAACTTTTCGGTGAGCGTTTAAATAAGTTCTCTCAGGAAGATAAGATACAATTCTCTTTGTTTCAATACCGAGAGGTTCACCGTTAATATAAATTTCTCCGGAAGTCAATGTAAGTAACCCGTTCAATAGTTTGATTAAAGTTGTTTTGCCGCTTCCGTTTGGTCCTAAAAGACCGATAATCTGCCCTTTTTCCAGTGTAAGATTTAGATTGTTTAATGCATAGAAATTACCGTATTTTTTGGTGAGTGAGCGACACTCTACTATAGGTTTCATTTAATTTTCCTCCTTCATAGTCTGTTCGATTAGTGTTAAAATTTCTTCTTTTGGAAAACCTAAATGTTTCATTTTCTCTAAAAATTCGCGAATATGCTCTTCTGCCATATCGGATTTTAATTTATTTAACATCTTTGTATCCTCCGTAATAAAACGTCCGCTTGTTCGTTGTGAATATACGAGTCCTTGCCTTTCCAATTCTGATAGTGCTTTTTGCATTGTGTTGGGATTTACAGCCGCTTCAAGCGCTAAATCACGTACAGAAGGTAGTTTATCACCTGCGTGGTAAGTGCCGGAAATAATATCGTGGGAAATTCTTTCCATGATTTGCAAATAGATAGGGCGGTCATTATCCAAGTCCCATGCCATAAAAGTATCATCTCCTTTATCTAAAATATTTTATTGTACTATATATCTAATACAATAATAAAACGTATATTATGATTAGTCAAGAAAAAACTCCCCGTGAGGAGTTTTCTCTTACTCGTTATATTGAAGGATGACATCTGTAATATCCGGACGGAAATGATTTGCCCGAAGCATTTCGATTTCATATCGGTAAGGAGCGTAGGATTTCTTTGCCTTTGTCGGAGAAGGAATATAAGGTGTTTCTAAAATTTTAGGAACATCTATAAAATCTTTGTGATGCACAATATAAGAAATTGCGTCAAAACCGATTTCGCCAAAACCTAAATTGGCATGGCGGTCTTTCTTTGCACCGAGAACATTTTTGCTATCGTTGATATGAAAGACGGAAATCTGGTCTTTGCCGATTAATTTATCAAATGTATCTATTACACCGTCAAAATCATTGACAATATCATAACCGCTGTCGTTTGTGTGACAGGTATCGAAACAGACACGGAGTTTATCATTATAGATGACTTTATCATAAATCTGTGCCAGTTCTTCAAACGTTCTTCCGATTTCCGTTCCTTTTCCTGCCATTGTTTCAAGGGCAATATTGCAGGAAGTATCTTTTGTTAAAACTTCATTAATTCCTTTGGCAATTTGCTCAATACCTGCGTCTGTTCCTGCACCTACATGAGCGCCGGGATGTAAAATTAAAGTTTGACTTTTACAGGCGGCGGCACGTTCCAGTTCTAAACGGAGAAATTCGACTGCCAGTTCAAATGTTTCCGGTTTGATTGTGTTTGCGAGATTGATGATGTAAGGTGCGTGTACAACAATTTCATTAATTCCGTGTTCCTTCATATATGCCCATGCGGGTTCGATATTTAATTCAGAAATCTCTTTTCGTTTTGTATTCTGTGGGGCACCTGTATAAAACATAAAAGTATTAGCGCCGTAGGAAACGGCTTCTTTAGCAGAACCAAGTAGCATTTCTTTGCCACTCATTCCTACATGAGAACCTATTTTTAACATAGTGTATCCTTTCTGACTGATTATTTGTAGGTGAATTTTTCCTTAGTTACTTTACAAATCGGACATTGATATGTATCGGGTAATTCTTCAAAAGGAGTCTTGCCGTCATAAATATATCCGCATACACTGCAAATCCAATGTTTGTCAGAAGAAACAGGTTCTTCAGCAATGTAAGTAGGAGCATTTTTTGGACTTTTTCCTTTAACAACTTGATGATAGTAGGCGTAAGTCATCGGAGGTTCGTTTTTGAGTGGATCTCCCTCAATAACTTCACCGAGGAAAACAGTATGAGTAGAAGTTTCCATTGTGTCTGTCACTTTACAGATAACATATCCGCAGCAGTCGTCTGGTATGGGAAGTTCTGATATTGTTTGGAATGGAATTTTGTCAAATTTATTTACATCTTTGCCGGAATGAAAACCAAATTGTCCGATTAAATCAGGAGAAGTATTCTCTGATAAAATGGAAACGGCAAACTGTCCGGATTTCCGAATACATTCATTTGTAAAGTTATCGTGATTTATACTGACGGCAATCGTAGCAGGTGAGGAAGTAATCTGCATAGCACTGTTTGCAATACAGCCTGTCGGTCTTTGCTCGTCTAAAGAAGATACAAGATAAACTCCGTATGAAAAGTTGCGAAATACATTTTTATTCATAATAGACCTCCTTGATAATAGTAATTGTTACTGATATTATAACATGGATGCAATGAAAAGGCAAGAAAGGTTTTCAAAATATATGGTTGTTGTTCATTACCTCATATGATAAAATATACAAAGTATAACAAATATTACTTATTATATGTGATAGAGGATATATATACAAGGAGGCACTATGAAGAAGATAGCAGATATTATCAGTGGAGAATTAGAGAAGGCTTTTGAAGAGTCCGGCTATGAAGCGAAATATGGAAAGGTAACTTTATCAAATCGTCCTGATTTATGTGAGTATCAGTGTAACGGTGCGATGGCTGCGGCGAAAGCATATAAGAAAGCGCCGATTATCATTGCGGGAAACGTTGTTGAGAAATTGCAGAACAGTGAGTCGATTTCTAACGTGGAAGCGGTTAATCCGGGATTTATCAATATTAAGTTAAGTGAAGAATTTGTTGCGGATTACCTGAATAAAATGAGTGAAGATGAACATTTGGGGTTGGAACAGAAAGCAGAGCCGAAAACAATTGTTATTGATTATGGCGGAGCGAACGTTGCAAAACCATTGCATGTGGGACATCTTCGTACGGCTATTATCGGCGAAAGTGTTAAACGTATTGCACGTTTTATGGGCGATAAAGTTATTGGAGATGTGCATTTAGGTGACTGGGGATACCAGATGGGATTGATTATTACGGAATTAAAGAAACGTAAGCCGGAACTTCCATATTTTGATGAGGAGTTTGCGGGAGAGTATCCTGAGGAGGCACCGTTTACAATTGATGAGTTGGAAGAAATTTATCCGACAGCCAGTGCTTATGCAAAAGAGCATGACGATTATAAAGAAGAGGCGCTTCACGCAACGTATTTATTACAAAATGGGCATAAAGGATATACAGCAATCTGGAAACATATTATGCGTGTATCTGTTGCGGATTTGAAGAAAAATTATGCAAATCTGAATGTGGATTTTGACCTTTGGAAAGGAGAATCTGATGCACAGCCATATATTCCTGAGATGGTGGAATATTTGAAAAAAGAAGGGTATGCAAGATATGATGATGGCGCTTTGGTAATCGATGTTAAAGAAGAAACAGATACTAAGGAAATTCCGCCATGTATGATTTTGAAATCTGACGGGGCATCATTATATGGAACAACAGACCTTGCAACGTTAATTGAACGTGAGAAACTATATAATCCTGATGAAGTGATTTATGTTGTAGATAAACGTCAGGAATTACATTTTGTGCAGGTGTTCAGAAGTGCAAGAAAAGCACATATTGTAAAAGATGATACAAAACTTACATTTATTGGATTTGGAACGATGAATGGTAAAGATGGGAAACCGTTTAAAACAAGAGAAGGCGGTGTTATGCGTCTTGAAAATCTTATCGGTGACATTGAAGAGAGAATGTACGGAAAAATTATGGAGAACCGTGCTATTGAGGAAGAGGAAGCATGCAAAACGGCTAAGATTGTTGGTTTGTCTGCAATTAAGTATGGAGATTTATCAAATCAGGCATCAAAAGATTATGTGTTTGACATAGATAGATTTACTTCTTTTGAAGGAAATACGGGACCGTATATTTTGTATACAATTGTACGTATTAAGTCTATCCTTGCAAAATATACAGAAATGAAAGCAAGTCCGGTGAGGGCGGTTGTTAAAAAAGCGGTATCGGACAGTGAAAAAGCATTGATGCTTGAAATTACAAAATTCAATTCAGTGATTGAAAATGCCTATGAAGAAAAAGCACCGCATAAAATTTGTGCATATGTATATGAACTTGCAAATGCCTTTAATCGTTTCTATCACGAAACAAAAATTCTTGCCGAAGAAAATGAAGAAAGACAGATGAGTTTTATTTCTATGCTACTTTTAACAAAAGAAGTATTTGAAGCGTGCATCAATATGCTTGGATTTGAGGCTCCGGAAAGGATGTAAAGATGACAGAGAAATTGTTTTATGAAGATAGTCATTTAACAGAGTTTACGGCGACAGTAGAGTCCTGCGAACAGGAAGAAAAATATTACAAGGTAGTTCTTAACAGGACTGCCTTTTTTTCTGAGGGGGGAGGACAGAGTTCGGATACAGGAATTGTTGATGATGTCAGAGTGTTTGATGTACAGGAAAAAGACGGAATACTTTACCATATGACAGAGAAACCGCTAGAAGTGGGAAAGACGGTAACAGGGAAAATAGACTGGGATGAGAGATTTTCTAAAATGCAGCAGCATTCGGGAGAACATATTGTGTCCGGTCTTATTCACCAAAAATATGGCTATAATAATGTGGGGTTTCACTTGGGACAGGATGCGGTTACAATGGATTTTGACGGTGTTATTACAAAAGAACAGTTGAAAGAGATTGAACTTTTAGCCAATGAAGGTGTTGCAAAAAATTTGGACATTCAGGTGAACTATCCGACAGAGGAAGAATTGGAGAAGATTACATATCGCAGTAAGATAGAAATCGAGGGGCAAATTCGTATTGTTACAATCAAGGGATACGATGTATGTGCCTGCTGCGCGCCTCATGTAAAGAAGACAGGGGAAATCGGTCTGATAAAATTGACAAATGTACAAAACTATAAGGGCGGTGTAAGAATTACAATGCTTTGTGGGTTCAGGGCATTAGCGGATTACAACGAGAAAGAAACAAGTGTTAAAAAGGTTTCTGTATTAATGTCGGCGAGAGAAAATGAAATTACTGAGGCGGTGGAGCAGTTAAAAGAAGAAAAGGCACAGTTGAAAAACGAAATTGCTCTATTACAAGATAAGTTATTGAGAAGCAAGGCGAGTCAGATTGGTGAGGGACAGGAAAGAATATGTCTGTTTGAATCAGAATTGGAAGGAAATGCTCCGCGGGAACTGGTTAATCTATTGTTGGAAAAAGATATAAAAGTTTGTGGCGTGTTTTTTGGAAGTGATAGTGAGGGGTATCGTTATGTAGTAGGGAGTCGAAGTGTTGATACCCGTCCGATAGCAAAAAGGTTGAATGAAAAATTTTCGGGAAGAGGTGGCGGGAAACCGGAAATGGTACAGGGGTCTTTAAAAGGAATGGAGAATGAAATTTATCAGTTTTTCATCTGTGATTTGTCAATGGAATAAGCAGGTGGAAAAGAAAGAGAGGAAAGAAATATGGAAAGAAAGAGAAAAATAGGAGTATTTGCCATAATTTCTCCATTTTTAGTATATTATGCAGTGTCGCTGGTAGTGGAAATTATTGCTTCGGTTATCATTATGATTCCGGAAGTGCAAAAAGGCGGAGTAATAAATGTCGATGAAACGGCAAATTATGTGATGAATATATTTATGTCACATTTGACTTTGATTACGTCAGCAGTGGCTTTTTTTGTTATTCCGTTCTTTTGGCTGATGTATAGAAAAGATGTCAATTATGAAAAAAGTCTTGGAGTTATAGAACGGGAAAAAGCGTCTGTCTGGAAATATGCGGTAATAATTGGTTTGGCAATTACTGCCTGTATCGGATTAAATAACCTTCTGGTTCTTGGAAATGTGGCAGCGTACAGTGGAACTTATGAGGAAACAACGGCGGCGTTATATAAAGAAAGTTTTATTGTGCAGGTTATTGGGCTTGGAATTATTGTTCCGATTGCGGAAGAATTTATGTTTAGGGGGGTTATTTATAAAAGATTGTCATTTATTACAAGAAGAGGTAAAGCAATGATGTTGAGTGCTTTAATGTTTGGGCTGTATCATGGAAATCTTGTTCAGGCAATCTACGGATTTATACTTGGTTATCTTGCGGTATATATTTATGAAAAGTATGGCAGTTTAAAAGCCTCTATTTTATTTCATGCAGTTATCAATCTGACAAGCGTGATTGGAACAGAGTTCGGTTTATATAATTGGATATTTGGAAATGTTCTGCGTGTTGGAATTGTTACGGTTATATGTGGGGCAGCAGCATCCAGTTTTTTTGTACTTATGCAGAAACAGTTTAAAAATGAAGCAAAAGCAGATGCCTAAAATGAAATGTTACAGAAATGTTAAAAAAGTATTGAAAAAACAAAACAGATGAAGTATACTTACTATGTCAAGTTTAATAATAATGTAATAGGAAGGTTAAATCATGAGAAAATTTGCAAAAATTTTAGGCGTATCTGTGTTGGCGGCTTCATTGGTAGTGACACCTATATTGGCTGCACCAAACGTAAGTGATTTAGAGAAGAATAGAAAACAAACTCAGAAAGAAGTTGATTCTCTTCAGTCAGAATTAACATCTTTAATGAATAAGATTAATAAAGTAGAAGAAGATTTAGTTACGAAAGGTAAAGAAGTAACAGATGCTACTGCAAAGTTAAAAGAAGCAGAGAAAAAAGAACAAGAACAGTATGAAAAAATGTTGTATCGTATTAAATATATGTACGAATCAGGCGAAACAAGTTTCATGGAAGGACTTCTGTCAGCGGATGGAATGGGAGAAGTGTTAAGTGAAGCAGAATATGTTGAAGATGTACATGAATATGACAGAAAAATGTTGACGGAGTATGAGAAAACAAAGAAACAGATTACAAAGTTAAAATCAGGTTTGGAAAAAGAACTTTCTGATATTGAAAAAATGCAGAAAGATTTTGAAAAAGACAAACAGAAGTTAGACGATACAATCAAAGAAAAGCAAGGTGAGATTGCAAATTTTGATACACAGATTGAGGCGGCAAGAGAAGAGGCGGCAAGAAGAGCGGCTGAAAGAGAAAGCCACAGAGGAAATTCAGGACATGGAAGTTCTTCGGATAATGGCGCTTCAGATATGAATGTTCCATCGGATTCAAGCAAAGCATCTATTATTGTAAGAACAGCATCCAGTTATTTGGGAACACCTTATGTATGGGGTGGAGAATCTAAATCAGGAATTGACTGTTCAGGGTTGACGATGAGAGCACATCAGGCAGCAGGTATTTATTTATCACATTCTTCAGGGGCACAGGGTGCCGGAGGAAAGAGAGTTGCGAATATGGCAAGTGCATTGCCTGGAGATCTTGTATGTTATAGCGGACATGTTGGAATTTATATTGGTGGCGGACAGATGATTCATGCACCGAAACCGGGAGATCATGTTAAAGTTGCAAAAGTATATGGCTCGCCGTGGTTTAGAAGATACTGGTAAAAGGAAAAGAGAGGGATTGCGTAAGCAGTTCCTCTTTTTGATATAGAAGAGCAGGAAAAATATGTTCATATAAATTTGTCAAAAAGTGTTGAAAGATGAAATGAAGTGTAGTATTTTTAAAATGTATGCACAAAGGTAAGGATTCATATTTGGGAGGAATATGATGAGAAAAATAAAAAAAATATTTGTAGCAACGGTTATTACAAGTTCTTTGATTACAGTTCCCGTATTGGCAACTCCGAATGTAAACCAGATTGAGCAGAACAAGGCGGAAACAGAAAAGAAATTGGAGGATGCCAATAGCAAACTGGTAACGCTTTTGACTGATTTTGAAGTATTAAAGGGGGATATTAGAAATCAGGAAGCGAAGATTGCGTTAGCTGATAAAGATTTACAGAAGGCAAAGAAAAAAGAAGAAAAACAGTATAAAGAGATGCTTGTTCGCATTAAATATATGTATGAAAACAGTGATGGCAGTGAATTGTCAGCATTGCTGGGTGCGGAAAGTTTTGGTGAAATGATAAATCAGGTTGAATACATGAAAAATATACATGAATACGACAGAAAAATGCTTGATGAATATAAAAAATCAAAAGAAAAGGTAGCAACTCTTAAACAGGACTTAGAATCCGGAAAAGCGGATATGGAGTTTATGGCAACTACATATGAACAACAGGAAAAAGAGTTAAAGACAACTATTGAAACGATGAAGACACAGGTTGCGGATTTTGACACGCAGTTGCTAAATGCTCAGAAACAGGCGGAGGAAGAGGCAAGACGTCTAGAGCAACAGACACAGCAGATGGAGGCGAATTTGTCTGATACAAAACCGCAAAATAAGCCTTCAAGACCACAGACAAACAGACCGTCTTCGAATAATGATAATAATGATAAAGAGGAAGAGGAGAAGCCGACTAAACCAAATCCGGAGAAACCATCAAAACCGAATAAACCGTCAAAACCGGATTCAAATGACAAACCGGCAAATGTATCAAAAGGTGAGCAGATAGCGAATGAAGGATTAAAATATGTAGGAAACCCGTATGTGTGGGGTGGAAATGATTTGCACAACGGAATCGACTGTTCGGGGTTCACTTCAAAAATACATTCTATTTGCGGAGTGTATGGTGTACCAAGGAATTCTAAAGAACAAAGAACCGGAGGAAAGGCAGTAAACGGATTGTCCAATGCTCTGCCGGGAGATATTATCTGTTATGAAGGTCATGTGGCAATTTATATTGGAAAGGGTCGTATTGTACACGCTTCAAATCCAAGCCCATATCCAGAAGGGGGTATTAAGACGGGAACAGCAACATATAGAACTATTTTAGCAATCAGAAGATATTGGTAGACAGGCAATTATTTTGAAAAAATTGCTTGCACCTGTAAAATTGATATGATATACTGTGATAGTCGCAAAAAAACACGTATGTGGTGAGCCTTAACGGTGCCTAAACTGTTTATAGTCGGTCTTAAGGAGTAGAAGCATACGGAAGTAAAAACCAATGGAGGAAAAAACATGAGTGTTATTTCAATGAAACAATTATTAGAAGCAGGTGTTCACTTTGGACATCAGACAAGAAGATGGAATCCTAAAATGGCTGAGTACATCTACACAGAAAGAAACGGAATCTACATCATCGACTTACAGAAATCTGTAGGAAAAGTAGACGAAGCGTACAAAGCAATTTCTGACATCGCAGCAGAAGGTGGAACAATTCTTTTTGTAGGAACTAAAAAACAGGCTCAGGATGCTATCAAAACTGAAGCAGAACGTTGTGGAATGTTCTACGTAAACGAAAGATGGTTAGGTGGAATGCTTACAAACTTCAAAACAATCCAGAGCAGAATCGCCCGCTTAAAAGATATCGAAAGAATGTCTGAAGATGGAACATTCGACGTATTACCTAAGAAAGAAGTTATCGAAATCAAAAAAGAATGGGATAAACTTGAAAAGAACTTAGGCGGAATTAAAGACATGAAGAAAGCACCGGATGCAATCTTCGTAGTTGACCCTAAAAAAGAAAGAATCTGTGTTCAGGAAGCACACACACTTGGTATTCCGTTAATCGGTATCGCTGATACAAACTGTGACCCAGAAGAATTAGATTATGTAATTCCTGGTAACGATGATGCTATCAGAGCCGTTAAATTAATCGTAGCAAAAATGGCAGATGCTGTTATTGAAGCAAATCAGGGAACAACAGGTGTTGAAGAAGTATACGAAGAAGTTGCAGAAGAAGTAGAAGCAGCTGAAGAAGCGTAAGAATTTAAACATAAATGCTTCAGCCTAACGAAAGGTTGAAGCATTTTTTAAAGAAACAAATAATATTCAGATGGAGGAAATTATCATGGCAATTACAGCAGGTATGGTAAAAGAATTAAGAGAAATGACAGGTGCAGGTATGATGGACTGCAAAAAAGCTCTTAATGAAACAAACGGTAACATGGATGAAGCAATTGAATTCTTAAGAAAAAATGGTCAGGCTAAGGCAGACAAAAAAGCAGGAAGAATTGCAGCAGAAGGTATCGTAAAAGCTATCGTAAAAGATGATAAAGTAGCAGCAATCGTTGAAGTAAACTCTGAAACAGACTTCGTTGCTAAAAACGCAGACTTCCAGTCATATGTAGAAGAAGTTGCAAATCAGGCATTAAATACAAATGCAGCAGACATGGACGCTTTCTTAGCAGAAGCATGGGTAGCAGATAACTCAAAAACTGTAAAAGAAGTTTTAACAGAAAAAATCTCTGTAATCGGAGAAAACTTAAACATCAGAAGATTTGAAAAAGTTGAAACAGAAGGTTGTGTAGTATCTTACATCCACGGTGGCGGAAGAATCGGTGTTTTAATCGAAGCAGAAACAGACGTTATCAACGATGAAATCAAAGGATGCTTAAGAAACGTAGCAATGCAGGTTGCAGCAATGTCACCAAAATATGTTTCTCGTGATGAAGTATCAGCAGATTACTTAGAACACGAAAAAGAAATCTTATTAGCACAGGCAAAAACAGAAAATCCTGAAAAACCTGATAATATTATTGAAAAAATGATCATTGGTCGTTTAAACAAAGAATTAAAAGAAATCTGTTTATTAGATCAGGTATATGTACAGGATAGCGACTACACAGTTTCTAAATATGTAGAAAAAGTTGCTAAAGAAAATGGTGCTAATGTAACAGTTAAGAAATTCGTTCGTTTTGAAACAGGTGAAGGTCTTGAGAAAAAGAGCGAAGACTTTGCTGCTGAGGTAGCTGCACAGATCGAAGGAAAATAATTTATCAATTATAGGATTGATAAATGCTAATAAAATAGCGATTTAAGTATTAAAGGCATATTGCGAGAGCAATATGCCTTTAATACTTATTGGAGTGAAGAAAAAATGTTAAATATCTTCAAGTAAAAATAGGAGGATTAGAATATGTTTCAATATAGGAATTTGTGTGAAAACGAAATAGATCTCGACTTATTTAAGGGATTTATTCGACACCAGGTTGTCACAAAATGTTGGCGTAAAGAAAAGGGAAAATGGATTGTTAAAGATGATCCGTTTATTGATGATTGGACGGAGGAAGAGTACGAAGAACTAGTATTGTTTCTCAAAAATACAGTTCGCTTAGGTGGTTTGGTATATGCGGTATTCTATAATAGTCAGTTGAAGGGATTTGTTTCTGTAGAACGTACAGTGTTTGGTGGTTTTCATAAATATCTTGATTTATCGAATATTTATGTTTCGGAAGATATGAGAAATCAGGGAATCGGTAAAATACTTTTTGACAAAGCTAAAAAATGGGCGAAGAAACAGGGGGCGAATAAGTTATATATTTCAGCGCATTCGGCGGTAGAAAGTCAGGCGTTTTATAAAAAAATGGGATGTGTTGAGGCGGAAAAATATGATCAGAAGCATACTGAAAAAGAACCGTATGATTGTCAATTAGAATGTGAACTATAAAATAAGGTGTTTTTCTGCAAATGGAGGACAAGCCGAGTCTATATTATCATCTGATAAAAATAATGAGAGATGGGAGTTACAGTTTGAATAAAAAGTGTTATACTGAAAAAATAAATTATCAGTGTTTCGGATATAGAGGAGGTGAGTGAAATGAGAAGGGTAAGTTTGTTTATTGCTATGAGTCTGGATGGGTATATTGCGGATGGTAAAGGAAATGTAAACTGGTTGGAAGGGCATAGCGAAAATGAAGAGAATAAGGATGTATATTCGGAATTTGCAAAAGATATTGATACGATATTGATGGGATGGAACACCTATTATCAAATAGTTACGGAACTTTCGCCGAATGAATGGATATATGGGGAGTTCACAACTTATGTAATTACACATAATAAACATACGTCATCTGAACATATTCGATTTACGAATGAAAATCCTGTTAGTTTGGTAGAAAGATTAAAACAGGAAAAAGGAAAAAATATTTGGATTTGTGGCGGAGCCAATCTTGTTCAGCAGTTAATCAATCGGGATTTGATTGATTATTATTACATTACTTTAATTCCTACGCTATTAGGAAATGGGATTCGACTTTTTGACAACGGAGAGAATGAAATAAAATTGAGATTGATTGGTACGCAAAATTATAATGGTATGGTAGATTTGATTTATAATCGAAGAGATGAATAAGTAATGTGTTGTTGAGGAGGAATACAATGAAGTTTGATGCATTGAAAATAACAGATAAAACAGGGCGGGAAGTGATTTTCAGAAGTGCAGAGAAAAAAGATGCGAAATCTTTGCTGAAATATTTGAAGGTAACAGCAGCGGAAACACCATATTTAATTAGAGAACCGGAGGAAATTACGTTGTCTATTAAAGAGGAAGAAGAATTTATTCAGCGGATAGAAGATTCTGAAAGGGAACTAATGCTTGTTGCAACAGTTGACGGAAAGCATATCGGTAATTGTTCTCTTATGAGTATGGGCAGTTTTAAGAGATATAGACACAGATGCGATGTGGCAATAGCGTTATATCAGGAATATTGTGGAAGAGGCATTGGAAAGATGATGCTTGAAGCAGTTTTAAAGGTTGCAAAAGAACTTGGATATGAACAGGCTGAATTAGAAGTGGTGGCAGATAATAAAACTGCGATAGTTATGTATGAGAAACTTGGGTTTGAGCAATATGGAGTTTTTCCTCATAATGTGAAATATAGTGGCGGAAAATATGCGGATGCGTGTTGAATGATGAAGAGGTTATAATATAAGAGGTTGGCAGGAGGGAACTGAAATGAGTGAAGTTAGACAGAATTATTATGGTAGTCTTTGCACGGAAATGTACGAGATTTTACATGAGAAAGCGCCACAGGATGAATTAGAATTTTATCTTTCTTATGCGAACAAGGGAGATAAGATTTTAGAAGCATTATGCGGAAGTGGACGTTTTCTTGTTCCTTTTATGGAAAGGGGATTAAATATTAAAGGCATTGACTTGTCTGGCGAAATGCTGGAGAAGTTAAAAGAGAAAAGGGAAGATGCCAAAGTTGTTCAGGGAGATATTATAGAATATGTTTTTGAAGAAAAATTTGATTATATATTTATTTCTTCAAGTTCAGTTTCGTTGTTTACAGATATAGAATTATGTAAGAAAATTTTAGGGAGAATAAAGGAAATATTGTCCCCGAAGGGTAAATTTGTGTTTTCGGTTGAAACAATAGCTGACAGATGTTCGGATGACGATGATTATAAAGAAACTGTTTCAGTCAAAACAAAAGAAGGCTTAGAATTGATATTAAAAAGTAAAAAATATTATGATGAACAAAAACAAACACAATTTATGCCGGGGATATATGAACTTTATCGGGAAGGTGAATTGCTTCAAAGAGAAAAAATGGATTTTCAAACACATTTATATAAATTTGGAGAAATGGAGAGATATTTAGAGGAAGTAGGTTTTGTAAATGTGAAAACGTATTCAACATTCTCTAAAAACAATGAAGTCGATTATAACAGTGAAATGTTCCTGTTTGAATGTAGTGTTAGTTGATGTGACTGAGAGTGTAGAAAATAGTAGGAGGGAATATAAATGAATATACGACTTGCAGAAGAAAAAGATTACTTACAGGTAGAAGAGTTAATGAAACAGGTACACGATATGCATGTGGAATTGTGTCCTAATATATACAAACCGGAGAAAGTTGTTTGAACAAAAGAGGAATTTATGACACTGGTGGAAAAAGAAGAGGTTCTTGTTGCGGAGGAAGATGATAAGGTTGTCGGGGTGTTGTCGTACATATTCCGTATGATTTCAGGAAAAGTTGTAGTGGATAGAAAAGTAATGTTTATTGAAAGTCTGGCTGTAGATGAGAAGTATAGAAACAGGGGAATTGGAAGAGGACTGCTTGACCGTGCAAAAGAAATTTGTAAAGCAAAAGGGTGTGATTCTTTGGAGTTGCAGGTGAATGCGAAAAATATTAGGGCGTGGGAGATATATAAAAAATATGGTTTTAAAGAAAAAAGTATTAATATGGAACTAACATAAAAATTAGGCGGTAAATCAAGAAAAGGTTTACTGCTTATTTTCTTGTGGGAAATAATTGCAAGAAGTATGGTAATATGATACAATATTTAAGATTACGGTTGGAGGAAAAGCCGAGACCACTGAAAAGAACATTTGAATAAGTGTGTTTTTCAGTAGTTTCGGAAACCAACTGAATGATATGAAAAAGGAGAACACTATGTTTAAGAAATTTGAAATGGAATTAGCCGGAAGAACACTTCGTGTTGATATCGGCAGAGTAGCCGCACAGGCGAACGGTGCAGCGCTTATGCACTACGGAGAAACTGTTGTATTATCAACTGCAACAGCGTCAGAAAAACCGAGAGAGGGAATCGATTTCTTCCCACTTAGCGTAGAATATGAAGAAAAATTATATGCAGTAGGAAAAATTCCGGGAGGATTTAATAAAAGAGAAGGAAAGGCATCAGAAAATGCAATCTTAACTTCACGAGTAATTGACAGACCGATGCGTCCTCTTTTTCCGAAAGACTATAGAAATGATGTGACATTGAACAACTTAGTTATGTCGGTAGATCCTGATTGCAGCCCTGAATTAACTGCAATGTTAGGTTCTGCTATTGCTACGGCAATTTCTGATATTCCTTTTGATGGACCGACTTCAACAACACAGGTTGGATTGATTGATGGAGAATTTGTATTTAATCCAAATGCAGCACAGAGAGCAGTTTCTGATCTACAGTTGACTGTTGCATCTACAAGGGATAAAGTTATCATGATTGAAGCAGGGGCAAATGAAGTGCCTGAAGATAAAATGATTGAAGCGATTTTTGCAGCACATGAAGTAAACCAGCAAGTAATTGAGTTTATTGATACAATTGTTGCAGAGTGCGGAAAACCAAAACATGAATATACAAGTTGTGCAGTACCTGAAGAATTATTTGAGGCAATGAAAGAAATCGTAACGCCGGAAGAAATGGAAGTTGCGGTATTTACAGATGAAAAGCAGGTTAGAGAAGAAAATCTTCGTGTTATCAGAGAAAAATTAGAAGAAGCATTTGCAGATAATGAAGAATGGTTAGAAATTTTAGGAGAAGCGTTATATCAGTATCAGAAAAAGACGGTTCGTAAAATGATTTTAAAAGATCACAAACGTCCGGATGGCAGAGCAATTGATCAGATCAGACCACTTGCGGCAGAAATTGATTTAATTCCGAGAGTACACGGTTCGGCAATGTTTACACGTGGACAGACACAGATTTGCACAGTTACGACATTAGCGCCATTATCTGAAGCACAGAGAATTGATGGTTTAGATGAGGCAGAAACATCTAAGAGATATATGCATCACTATAACTTCCCTTCATATTCTGTAGGGGAAACAAAACCTTCAAGAGGACCGGGACGTCGTGAAATCGGACACGGTGCATTGGCGGAGAGAGCACTTGTACCTGTACTTCCTACAGAAGAAGAATTTCCATATGCAATCCGTACTGTATCTGAAACATTTGAATCAAACGGTTCTACATCTCAGGCAAGTATTTGTGCATCAAGTATGTCACTTATGGCAGCCGGTGTGCCTATTAAATCGGCAGTTGCAGGTATTTCAGCAGGGCTTGTTACAGGGGATACGGATGATGATTATTTAGTATTAACAGATATTCAGGGACTTGAAGACTTCTTTGGAGATATGGACTTTAAAGTTGCCGGAACACATAAAGGTATCACTGCAATTCAGATGGATATTAAAATTCACGGATTGACAAGACCGATTATTGAAGAAGCAATTGCACGTACAAAACAGGCAAGAACATATATTTTAGATGAAGTTATGCATAATGCAATTGCAGAACCGAGAGAAGAAGTCGGACCATATGCACCGAAAATTCGTCAGATGCAGATCGATCCTGCTAAAATTGGCGATGTTGTAGGACAGCGTGGAAAAACAATTAATGCTATTATTGAGCAGACAGGTGTTAAAATTGACATTACTGATGAAGGTTCAGTATCTGTTTGTGGTGTTGATGCAAAGGCAATGGAAGAGGCAATGAAGATGATTGCCATTATTGTAACTGATTTTGAAGCCGGACAGGTATTGGAAGGAAAAGTAATCAGCATTAAAGAATTTGGTGCATTTCTTGAGTTTGCACCGGGTAAAGAAGGAATGGTTCACATTTCTAAAATTTCAAAAGAAAGAATCAACCATGTAGAAGATGTTCTTACATTGGGAGATAGAGTAAAAGTGGTTTGTCTTGGAAAAGATAAAATGGGAAGAATTAGTTTCAGCATGAAAGATGTTGTAGAAGAATAAGATGAAAAATAAAAGTGTTGAGAATGACTGAAAAGTTGTTTTCAGCACTTTTTTTGATTGTATAGAAAATTCTTGTAACTTTTGTTCTAAAAAGAAAAAGCATTCATATACTGTCTAAAGAGGTGGACAAGATGAAAGAACAGAAAAAACAAATTTTACAGGTATTGGGAAAAAGAATACAGCAGGATGTGGAGAAAGAACAGTTCGATTTTTCCTGCTTACAGGAAATACGCTTGCGGACAGGAAAACCACTTACTGTTTTGTACAGAGGAAAAGAGAAACTTTTGACAAAAGTAGAACAGGAGGATATAAGAGAAACGCTAGAGTACATAAGCAATTATTCTTTATACGCATATGAAAATGAAATGCGTCAGGGATTTATTACGATTGAAGGAGGACACAGAGTAGGTATGGCTGGGAAAGTGGTGATGGAAGAGGGGAAAATAAAAAATTTAAAATATATTTCTTCGATTAATGTAAGGGTGGCTCATGAGGTGAAGGGGTGTGCGGACAGATTGTTTCCCTATATTACAAAGGAAAGACAAATTTGTCATACATTAATTATATCTCCGCCTCGATGTGGGAAGACAACACTTTTGCGGGACATGATAAGGCAAATATCAGATGGAAACAGGTGGGTAAAAGGGGTTCCTGTAGGGGTTGTAGATGAAAGATCTGAGTTAGGAGCGTGCTATATGGGAAGGGCACAGAATGATTTGGGGATACGGACGGATATTTTAGACTGTTGTCCAAAAGCAGACGGAATGTTAATGCTCATTCGCTCCATGGCACCGCAAGTAATTGCTGTAGATGAAATTGGGGCAAGAGAAGAAATATGTGCGATTGAATATGCGCTTCACTGCGGCTGTAAAATGCTGGCAACTGCTCATGGCGTTTCGATGGAGGAAATGAAGAAGAAACCCTTTTTTGAGCAGATGATACGGGAAAAGAGGTTTGAGAGATATGTTGTTTTAGGAAATGAACATCATATGGGAGAAATCCTAGGGATTTATGATGAAAACGGAAATCGTATCTTTGAAAATGTAACCATTTGAAAGGCGGAAAAAAGGTGCAGAAACTAATCGGATGTATATTGATTATATTTGCAAGTTCAGGAATTGGGTGGATGAAAGGAATGGAATTAAAGAAACATTTGTCAGAGGTGGAGAAGGTACGGCAAATGTTTCTTATGTTAAGAAGTGAAATAAAACACATAAAATCCCCTCTTCCTGAAGCGTTTCGTCATATCGGAAAAAGAATGGGTGGTGTTTATGAAAAATGGCTTATAGATTTATCAGAAGAAATGACCCGAAAGTCAGGTGTGACTTTTATGGAATTATGGTCGAAGTCGATTGAATATTACTGGAAAGGGCAAAATCTAAAACAGGGTGATATTGAGAAATTAAAAGCAGCAGGGGAGAATATGGGGTATCTGGATGAGGAAATGCAGATAGGAACAATTGATTTATATATGGAACAGTTGGAGAGGGAGATACAGCGTCTGCAAAAAGAATTTACCGCAGAAAAAAGATTGTGTCATTGTCTGGGTGTTTTGGGAGGGATTTTTTTGGCGGTTATTCTTATATAGAGGGAGGGAAAGATGAACGTAAATCTAATTTTTAAAATAGCGGCGGTAGGCATACTCGTTTCCGTATTAAGTCAGGTGTTAAAGCATAGCGGGAGAGAAGAACAGGCATTTTTAACCAGTTTTGCGGGATTACTACTTGTACTGTTTTGGATTCTGCCATATATTTATGAACTATTTGAGTCGATTAAACGGTTGTTTTCTTTGTGAGAGGTAAAATATGGGAATTATACAGATAGGGGCAATAGGCGTTTTGGGAGCAATTTTAGCAATTCAGTTTAAAAGCGGAAAATCTGAGTATGGGATTTATATCAGTATTGCCCTAAGTCTTCTTATCTTTTTCAGTATTGTGGGGCGTTTGGAAACGATTGTGCAGATTATAAGGGGGATTGGAGAGAAAATACAAATAAAAAGCACATATATTATAGCGCTGTTGAAAATGTTGGGAGTGACCTATGTGGCAGAGTTTTCTTCTGCAATATGTAAAGATGCGGGGTATCAGACGATTGCACAGCAGATAGAGATTTTTAGTAAACTGACGATTTTAGCGTTGAGTATGCCGATTTTACTTGCATTGTTGGAAACAATACAGGCTTTTTTGGGGTAGAAACAGATGAAAAAAATAGTTTTTAGTGTACTTATATTTTTTCTTTTCTTTTGTATATCGACGGAGGCATCAGAAATAATCGATACCGAACCGGAACAAAACGAGGTGGAAGACACAATGTTTAAACTGTTTGATTTCGGGGAGGTCAATCAGGTTTTGAAAGATATTTTACCGGAAGAAAAAATGGATTTCGGAGAAACTGTGCGTGCGGTTATAAAAGGAGAGGTGAAATTTTCTGTAGAATTATTGGAGAAACTTGTGTCGGAGCAATTGTTTTATGAGTTTCGGCAAAATAAAAAGACGGTTATACATATTTTAATAATTGCAATCATTGCAGCAGTTTTTACAAACTTTTCAAATGTGTTTCAAAACAAACAGATTGGAGAAATTAGTTTTTATGTGTTATATCTCCTGTTGATTACCATTTGTCTGAGTACTTTTCAAATTCTTATTGACGGGGCGGGAGGACACTTGGAAAAATTAACGGCGTTTATGCGGGTTCTGGGACCATTATATTTTTTGGCGGTTGCTATTTCAACGGGGAGTGGAACATCCATTATTTTTTATAATTTGCTTTTGTTTCTGATTTATATTGTAGAATTGCTTATTTTGAATTTTTTACTCCCCCTTCTGCATATTTATATGGTAATCAGAGTGTTGAATAATCTTTCGGCAGAAGAATATTTATCCAAGTTTGCTGAACTAATTGAATTTATCGTAACATGGACATTGAAAACATTGCTTGCGGCAATTATCGGGTTAAATGTGATACAGGGGTTAATCAGTCCGGCTATAGATTCTTTAAAACGGGGAGTGCTGACAAAAGGTGTAGAGGCTATTCCGGCGATTGGGGACGCTCTTGGAGGAACTGCGGAGATTGTTTTGGGAACGGCGGTTTTAGTAAAAAACGGTATCGGGGTAACAGGGGCGATTATTTGTATTGCCATTTGTGTTATTCCGATTTTACAGATGTTCGTTATGGCGTTTTTGTATAAACTGACTTCCGCATTTATTCAGCCTGTTTCGGATAAAAGGATTGTAGGATGTGTTTCAGGAATGGGAGAAGGATGTCAGATTCTTTTGCGGGTTATTTTCACAACAGGAATGCTTTTTCTCTTGACAATCGCCATTGTCACGGCAACGACAACATAAGGAGGAGTGAAATGTTTGTTTTTTTATATGAATGGATTAGAAATGTTGCATTTTATATAGTGATTATTACGGCGATCATCCAAATTCTTCCAAATGATACTTATAAGAAATATATTCATTTTTTTACCGGATTGGTTTTGATTTTGCTTTTGATGACCCCCATATTAAAAATACTGGGAATGGATAATTTGTCATCTCCTTTACGACAGGAGAGATTTGAGCAAAAACTAGAGGAGATAGAAAAAGAAACGCAATATTTACAGGAAGTGCAGTTTGAAGACTATTTGCACGAGAAAAACATAGAAGTGGAGGAAGTAGAGATTGGGGTTGAAAGTAAATGAAATTTTATCTAAGAAACGACAGTGGCTTATCGTACTTCTTGTAGGTGTATTACTTATGGTTATCGCAATTCCTTCAGAAAAAAAAGAAGATAGAGAAGAACCCATACAAAAAGTGACAGAAAAAAACGATAGTTCATCCTATACGGCAAAAATGGAGAGAAAATTGGAAAAGGTGCTAGGGCAGGTGGCAGGAGTAGGAGAAACAAAGGTGATGATTACGTTAAAGTCTACTGCTGAAAAAGTGATTGAAAAAGATGGGGAAAATACGAATCAATCTGTAGAGGAGGAAGATGCACATGGAGGAAAGAGAACAACGGAAGATAATAATAAAAAGGAAACAACAATTTATGAGGGGAGGAGTGAGGAACAGAAACCATATGTAAAAAAAGAGATGACACCGGAGATAGAAGGGGTTATCGTAATCGCCGAAGGAGGCGGAAATCCTACAACTGTTCAAAACATTACAGAGGCGGTTTTGGCATTATTTGATGTAGACACGCATAAAATTAAGATAATGAAAATGAATTAAAGAAAATAGGAGGATTATTTTGAAACGTCTATTTAAGAAAAACCAAATGATTATTACAACACTTGCAATTATGATTGCAATAGCAGGGTATCTCAATTATTCGGGAAAGATTTTCGGTGAAAAGCCTGCACAGGAAACGAACGGGGAACTTGCGAGCAAAGATTTATTGGATATTTCAGAGGAAACAACGGGAGATATTGAAAGTCATGACGGAGAAGTTGCAGACGGAAGTGTAGAAGGAACGCCGGGGGAAGCGGTTTTGACAAATGGAGTTGTAGCGGAGGCGAAGGTAACAAGGGAACAGGTAAGAGCAAAAAACAAAGAAACATTACAGGGGATTATTGATAATAAAAATATCAGTGAAGCGCAGAAAAAAGATGCCATTGCTCAAATGGTAGAGATGACGGAACTTGCGGAAAAAGAAGTGGCTGTGGAAACTTTGATGGCGTCCAAAGGATTTAAGAATGCAGTGGTAAGTTTGACGAAAGAATCAGCAGATATTGTTGTAGGAAAATCGGAACTGACAGATGCCAACAGGGCTCAAATAGAAGATATAGTGACAAGAAAAACGGATATTGCTCCCGCAAATATTGTTATTACACCAATTAACGAGAAAAAATAGTTTCTCCTTGAAAAAAAGAACAAAAGAGGGTATCATAAAGACTGCGATTGTGAAAAGAGGAGAATACAAATGTCAAATAGAATAAATGAAATAAAAAAACGAAGAACATTTGCGATTATTTCGCATCCCGATGCGGGAAAAACAACATTGACGGAGAAATTTTTGTTGTATGGAGGAGCGATTAATCAGGCAGGTTCAGTAAAAGGAAAAGCAACAGCAAAACACGCTGTATCCGACTGGATGGAGATTGAGAAAGAAAGAGGTATTTCTGTAACTTCATCGGTACTTCAGTTTAATTATGACGGATACTGCATCAATATTTTGGATACTCCGGGGCATCAGGATTTCTCGGAAGATACATACCGTACATTGATGGCGGCGGACTCAGCAGTTATGGTTATTGATGCGTCAAAAGGTGTCGAGGCGCAGACAAGAAAACTCTTTAAAGTATGTGTAATGCGCCACATTCCTATTTTTACGTTTATCAATAAGATGGACAGAGAGGCGAGAGATACTTTTGAATTGTTAGATGATATCGAAAAAGAACTTGGAATAGCAACTTGTCCGATTAACTGGCCAATCGGTTCGGGAAAAGAATTTAAAGGCGTGTTCGACAGAGAACACAGAGAAATAGAACTGTTTTCGGATACGAAAAAAGGAACAAGTGTAGGAGAAGTGAAAAAAGTTGCATTAAATGATACTTCTGCGGAAACATTAATTAGTGAGGAACAGAGAATGCAGTTGGAAGAAGAGATTGAACTGTTGGATGGGGCAAGCGCTGAGTTTGATCAGGAATTAGTAAATAAGGGAGAACTCTCACCGGTATTTTTTGGTTCGGCATTGACAAACTTTGGTGTGGAAACATTTTTGCAGCACTTTTTGGCAATGACATCATCCCCACTTCCAAGAAAATCTGATGAAGGGGAGATTGACCCGATAAAAGAAGAAGATTTCTCGGCGTTTGTTTTCAAGATTCAGGCTAATATGAATAAAGCACACCGTGACAGAATTGCATTTATGAGAATTTGTTCCGGAGAATTTGATGCAGGTATGGAAGTGTTTCATATACAGGGTGGCAAAAAAGTCCGTCTGTCGCAGCCGCAGCAGATGATGGCAAGCGAGAGAAAAATGGTGGAGAAAGCATACGGCGGAGATATTATCGGTGTGTTTGATCCGGGAATTTTCTCTATCGGTGATACGCTTACAACGTCACCTAGAAAATTTGCATATGAAGGTATTCCGACATTTGCACCGGAGCATTTTGCGAGAGTGCGTCAGGTAGATACGATGAAACGTAAGCAGTTCATTAAAGGAATTAATCAGATTGCACAGGAAGGCGCAATTCAGATTTTTCAGGAATACAATACCGGAATGGAAGAGATCATTGTCGGTGTAGTAGGAGAACTTCAGTTTGATGTATTAAAATATCGTTTGGAAAATGAATATAATGTAGAAATAAGAATGGAAAGATTGCCTTATGAACATATCCGTTGGATTGAAAACGAAGAATTGGATTTAGACAGACTTATCGGAACTTCAGACATGAAGAAAATTAAAGACTTAAAGGACAGACCACTGTTATTGTTTGTGCATAGTTGGAGCATTCGTATGACAGAAGAACGGAACGAAGGACTTAAATTGTCTGAGTTTGGACGTTCTTAAACTTTGTCTTTGCAAACCGTAGTAAAATTTGTTATAATAACAAGAGATAACAAACCAGTCAGGAGGTTTAAGATATGGGAAAAGAAGAAAGAAATGCTTATACGATACAATCAGATGAAAATTTAGGAGAAGTAAAGATTGCTGACGAAGTAGTGGCAATTATTGCAGGACTTGCAGCAATGGAAGTGGACGGAGTTGCATCTATGGCAGGTAATGCGACGAGAGAGATTATCGGGAAACTTGGCATGAAAACATTATCCAAAGGAGTAAAAGTGGATGTGTTGGAAGGAATTGTTACTGTCTGCATGAATTTGAATTTAAAATACGGATATGGCATTAGAGAAATTTCAGGAAAAGTACAGGAAAAAGTGAAGACTGCGATTGAGAATATGACAGGGCTTACAGTTGCTGATGTCAATATCCGCATTGCAGGAGTGGAGATGGACGCACAGTAAACGTGAAAGGAAAACAGTTTTTCTGTTTTCCTTTTTTTAATAAGTATTCAGCATTGGATTTACTTATAAAATGTAGTATAATATATAAATTAGAAAAATACTAAATGAAGAAGATAACAGAGAGGATAAAATATGGGAAGAACAGAATTAAGACAACATATCTTTAAAATGCTATTTTTGATAGAATTTAACGAGAAAGATGAGATGTCCGAACAGATAGAACTTTATTTAGATAATTTGGAAGATTTGTCGGAGAAAGATAGAGTATATATAGAGAATAAATATCATGCAATAGTTGAAAAAGTGGAAGAGATAGATGAACTTCTGAATACAAACACAACAGGCTGGAAGACAGCAAGAATGAATAAAGTTGATTTGACAATTCTTCGTCTTGCGATATATGAATTGAAATGGGATGAGGATGTTCCTGTAGGAGTTGCAATCAACGAAGCGGTTGAACTTGCGAAGAAATACAGCAGTGAAGAAGGACCTTCATTTGTAAATGGTGTACTTGGAAAATTAGTAAATTAGGAGTAGTCCAATGCGTAATGTATATTCGGTTAAACAGGTCAATTCATATATCAAAAATATGTTTACACAGGACTTTATGTTAAACCGTATTTATGTAAAAGGAGAAGTATCCAACTGTAAATATCATACATCGGGTCATATCTATTTTTCTTTAAAAGATGAGTCCGGAACGTTAGCCTGCATTATGTTTGCAGGACAACGGGCGGGGCTTACTTTTCGTATGCAGGAAGGTCAGCAGGTCATCGTTCTGGGCAATGTCACAACTTATGAAAGAGATGGAAAATATCAACTTTATGCCAGAGAAATTATTCTGGATGGTGCAGGTTTATTATATGAGAAATTTGAGGCGCTGAAGAAAGAATTAGAAGAAATGGGAATGTTTGCTTCAGAATATAAGAGAGCGATTCCTTTTTATGCAAAGCGGATTGGAATTGTTACGGCACCTACAGGAGCGGCAATTCGGGATATTATGAATATTGCGGCGAGAAGAAATCCTTATGTGCAGTTGATTTTATATCCCGCTTTGGTGCAGGGAAAGGACGCACCCGAAAGCATTATAAAAGGTATCAGAATGCTGGAAGAAAAGCAGGTAGATTTGATGATTGTCGGAAGAGGCGGCGGTTCAATCGAAGATTTGTGGGCATTTAATGAGGAGAGTGTAGCAAGAGCCATATTTAATTGTGCAGTTCCGATTATTTCAGCGGTAGGACATGAAACGGATACAACTATTGCGGATTATGTTGCGGACTTAAGAGCACCTACACCTTCGGCGGCAGCAGAACTTGCGGTGACGGAATATAGTCAGTTAGAAGAAACGATGTATGATTATAAGGTGCAGTTAAAAAGAAATTTAAGGCAATTTATAGCAGAGAAACGTTTGCTTCTTAAACAGTATGAAATCCGTATGAAATATTTGCAACCATATAATCAACTCCGTGAACAGAAACAGCGTTTAATAAGTATGGAAGAAAAGATGCGTGTTCTTATGGAGAAGAAACTGGAAAAGGCAAAGTATGGATTTTCTGTGCGATTGGAAAATATGAAAGCATTGTCACCTTTAGAGAAGTTAAGTAAAGGATTCGGTTATGTAGAAGGTGAGGATGGAATGGCGGTAAAAAGTGTTAAGCAGGTAAAAATAGGAGATACTTTAAAAATAGAACTGAAAGACGGAACACTTTATGCAAAAGTGACTAGCAGGATAGAGGAGGAAGAAAATGGAAGAGATGACACTGGAAGAAGTGTTTAATCAACTGGATGCGGTCATACAGGATATGGAAAGAGAAGACATTTCTTTAGAGGACTCTTTCCGTTTGTATCATGAAGGTATGCAGATGCTAAAAGTATGTAATGAAAAGATAGATACGGTTGAGAAAAAAATGTTGATTTTGGATGAAGAAGGGACAGAACATGAATTTTAATGAGTTGAGAGAAAAGAAAGTGGCGGAAATTGAAAACGTTCTGAAAAAATACTTGCCAAATCCGTCAGGGCATCAGAAAAAGATTATGGAGGCGATGGAATATAATCTTATGGCCGGCGGAAAGAGAATCCGCCCGATGCTGATGAGAGAAACATATGAGATGTTTGGCGGAACAAAAGAAATAATAGAACCGTTTATGGCAGCAATAGAAATGATTCACACATATTCGCTTATTCATGATGACCTTCCGGCTATGGATAATGACGATTATAGAAGAGGAAGAAAGACGACTCACATTGTTTACGGAGAGGCGATGGCAATACTGGCAGGTGACGCTTTGCTGAACTGTGCTTTTGAAACCGCGGCAAAAGCATTTGATATGGATGAGAAGCACAGTTATCTGATTGGAAAATCACTTCAGATTCTTGGGAAAAAAGCGGGTATTTATGGAATGATAGGCGGTCAGGTAGTTGATGTAGAGTCATCAGGAGAAAAGGTAGATAAAGAGGTGTTGGATTTCATTTATGATCTAAAAACAGGTGCTTTAATAGAGGCAGCTATGATGATAGGAGCAACTTTGGCAGATGCTACCGAAAAAGAAGTGGAGATTGTTGAAAGTGCGGCAAAAAAAGTAGGACTTGCATTTCAGATTCAGGATGATATTTTAGATGTGACAAGTACAAAAGAAGTACTTGGTAAACCAATACACAGTGATGAAAAAAATGATAAAACTACCTATGTAACATTAGATGGATTTGAAAAGGCAAAAGAACAGGTAGAAAAGCTTTCAACAGAGGCGATTGCATTGATGAAAGGATTAAACAGGGATAATCCGTATTTGATGACTCTTTTGGAAAAATTGATTTACAGGGAAAAATAAAGGAGTACGCATATGGTACTGGAACGAATTCAAAAAGAAAATGATATAAAGAAACTGAGCGGACAGGAACTTTCAGTTTTAGCAGATGAAATTCGTACATTTCTAATAGAAAAGATTAGTGTTACGGGAGGACATCTCGCATCTAATTTAGGAGTTGTTGAACTTACAATGGCGATGCATCTTGCTTTTGACCTTCCTCAAGACAGAATGATATGGGATGTGGGGCATCAGGCGTATACACATAAATTGTTGACGGGAAGAAAAGCGGGATTTGATGATTTGCGTAAACACGGAGGAATGAGCGGATTTCCAAAAAGAAAGGAAAGTGACTGTGACGCCTTTGACACAGGACATAGTTCTACCTCTATATCGGCAGGACTTGGTTATGTTGAAGCGAGAGAAATCTTGGGAGAGAATCATCATGTCATTTCAGTGATAGGTGACGGCTCACTTACCGGAGGAATGGCGTATGAAGCGTTGAATAATGCATCTCATTTAAACAGTAATTTCATTATTGTGTTAAATGATAACAATATGTCCATTTCAAAAAACGTAGGAGGAATGTCTAAATATTTAGACGGATTGCGTACGGCAGATGCTTACACCGGATTGAAAAAGGGTGTGGAATCAGCGTTAAAACAAATGCCGGCAGGAAAACCTCTTGTTTCCCATTTGAAGAAAACAAAAAGTAGTATTAAGCAACTTTTTGTACCGGGAATGTTTTTTGAAGATATGGGAATTACTTATCTCGGTCCGATAGACGGACATGATATAAAAGCCTTATACAGAACTTTTGAGGAAGCGAAGAAATTAAATAATGCCGTATTGGTACACGTTATTACCAAAAAAGGAAAAGGATATCTTCCTGCTGAGGAATTTCCTTCTAAATTTCATGGAACAGGCCCTTTTGCTATTGAAACAGGAGAAGCATTGGCAAAGAAAAAACAGGACACATACACGGATGTTTTTGGTAAAGTGATGTGCGATTTGGCGGCGAAAGACCCTAAAATCGTAGCAATTACGGCAGCAATGTCAGACGGAACAGGACTTTCTGAATTTGCCCACAGGTACAAAAAGAGATTTTTTGATGTGGGGATTGCAGAGGAACATGCAGTCACATTTGCGGCAGGTTTGGCTGCAGGAGGTTTAAAACCGGTATTTGCAGTATATTCTTCTTTTTTACAGAGGGCGTATGACCAGTTGATTCATGATGTGGCGTTACAGAATCTGCCGGTTGTATTTGCTGTAGACAGAGCGGGGATTGTAGGAAATGACGGAGAAACACATCAGGGTATTTTTGATTTATCATTTTTGTCAAGCATTCCGAACATGACGATTATTTCGCCGAAAAACCGTTGGGAATTAGCCGATATGATACGTTATGCAGTCAGCTATGAAGCACCGATTGCCATTCGCTATCCGAGGGGTACTGCGTATATGGGATTAAAAGAGTACCGTAAACCGATTACATTTCAGACGAGCGAAGTCATTTATGAGGAAGACGGAATTGCAATATTCTCTGTCGGTCATATGATGGAAGTGGCGGAAAAAGTGAGGGAGAAGTTAAAAGAAATCGGCTATAATTGTAGTTTGATTAACAGTAGATTTATTAAACCGATTGATGAACATATTTTAGATGAGATGGCAAAAGAACATACAATGTTTGTGACGATTGAAGAAAATGTTCTCTCGGGCGGTTATGGAGAAAAAGTACAGGATTATGTGATGCGTCAGCATCTTCCTGTAGATGTATTGAAAATAGGTGTTCCTGATGAATATGTGGAACATGGGAATATAGATGTTTTGCGAAAAGAGATTATGCTGGATGAAGACTCTATTGTAAAACAGATTATTACACAGTATATTGGGAGATAAAGAATGAAAGAACGTTTAGATGTATTGCTTGTAAAGAGAAATTTAGTAGAATCAAGAGAAAAGGCGAAAGCGATTATCATGTCCGGAAATGTATTTGTGGAAGGAGAAAGAGAAGACAAGGCGGGGACAACTTTCTCAGACGAAGTACAGATTGAAATAAAAGGACATACACTTCCTTATGTAAGCCGTGGAGGATTGAAACTGGAAAAGGCGGTTGCTAATTTTGATGTGGATTTGGAAGGAAAAGTATGTACGGATGTTGGTTCTTCGACAGGAGGATTTACGGACTGTATGCTTCAAAATGGTGCGAAGAAAGTGTTTGCCATTGATGTAGGAAGAGGGCAGTTGGCATGGAAACTGCGTCAGGATGATAGAGTTGTATGTATGGAAAAAACAAATATACGTTATGTGACACCGGAAGATTTAGGAGAAAAAATTGATTTTTCTTCGATAGATGTTTCGTTTATTTCTCTGACAAAAGTATTATTACCAATTCGCAATTATTTGAAAGATGACGGTCAGATTGTGGCATTAATCAAACCACAGTTTGAGGCGGGAAGAGAGAAAGTCGGGAAAAAAGGAGTCGTTCGTGAAAAGAGTACTCACCACGAAGTGATTGAAAAAGTTGTATCTTATGCGGTTTCTATCGGATTTAAAGTATTAAATATTGATTTTTCGCCGATTAAAGGACCGGAAGGAAATATTGAATATTTACTCCATATTCAGAAAACGGATAATCCTGAAACATTAGAAGACGTTGATGTTGATTTAAAGGGTGTTGTAAATAATGCGTTTGATACATTAGCAAAATAAGGACGTGTAAAATCATGGATAAATTTTATGTTATCACAAACCAAACAAAAGATGAAAAGTATGAGGTAACAAAAGCAATTAAAAAGTATATCGAAGAAAACGGAAAGAGGTGTATTCTGGAAGGGGAACAGCCGATACCAAATGATACTGAAGGGGTACTTGTGATTGGCGGAGATGGAACACTGATTCAGGCGGCAAGAGAACTATTGGACAAGAAAATGCAACTTATCGGTATTAACTTGGGTACGCTCGGATATTTAACGGAGATTGAAATGCAGACTGTGTATCCTGCATTGGATAAATTGTTTGCGGATGAGTATACGGTGGAAGAGAGAATGATGTTAAGGGGAAGGTTGCCTAATGGAAAAGAAGATGTTGCCTTAAATGATATTATCGTGACTCGTTACGGTTCTTTGCGCCTGATTTCTTTCCGCGTATATGTAAATGGCGAGTTGCTTAATACATATCAGGCGGACGGGATGATTATTTCAACACCGACAGGCTCAACAGCCTATAATCTGTCGGCGGGAGGACCGGTTGTAGAACCTACGGCATCATTGATTGTACTTACGCCTATCTGTTCCCATGCGTTAAATACAAGCAGCATCATTTTATCCGTAGAAGATGAAATTATTATTGAAATGGGAAGCAGAAGAGGAAATGAAGTGGAAGAGGCGGTTGTTGCCTTTGATGGAACAGATGTGTTAAAAGTGCGGACAGGGGATAGGATTAGAGTAAAAAAAGCAGATGAAACAATGAAACTGATGAAAATAAATCAAGTGAGTTTTTTGGAAACACTTAGAAGAAAAATGAAAGGAAACTAAAATGAAAGTAAAAAGACACGCGAAAATCGTAGAATTGATTCACAAATATGATATTGAAACACAGGAAGAATTGGCGGATTACTTAAATGAAGCCGGATTTCAAGTGACTCAGGCAACAGTTTCCAGAGATATTAGAGATTTGCGGCTGACAAAAGTACCTACCAGCACAGGAAGACAAAAATATATCGTACTTCGTACACCGGATGAGGATTTGAGAGATAAGTATCGCAGAGTGTTGCAGGACGGTTATCTTTCTATGGATAAGGCACAAAATATTCTTGTTATAAAAACTGTTCCGGGAATGGCTATGGCTGTTGCGGCAGCATTAGATGCGATGAAATGGAATGAAGTTGTGGGGTGTATTGCGGGAGATGATACTATTATGTGTGCAATACGAAGTGAAGATGCAACAACAGAAGTTATGGAAAAAATCAGCAAGATTGTTTTTCAATAGGAGAAGGGAATGCTACAAAATTTACACATAAAAAATCTCGCGTTGATTGACGAGATTGAAGTTGATTTTGAAAAAGGTTTAAACATACTGACTGGGGAAACCGGTGCGGGAAAATCTATTATTTTAGGTTCGATTCATTTGGCGCTTGGTGGAAAGTATAATGCCGATATGTTGAGAAAAGGCGCGTCCTATGGGTTGGTAGAACTAATCTTTCATATACAGGAAGAAGAAACGAAAAAGGCGTTGGAAAGGTTGGACATATTTCCGGAAGAAAATGAGATTGTATTCAGTCGTAAATTAATGGAAGGACGTAGTGTCAGCAGAATTAATGGGGAAACTGTTTCCATAAGTAAAGTAAAAGAGGCGGCGGCAATACTTATTGATATTCACGGACAGCATGAACATCAGTCTTTGCTGTATAAGAAAAATCATTTAGATATATTGGATGCTTTTGCGAAAGAAAGCATTGCTGAAATAAAATTAGAAGTAAAAGAAAAGTATGCGGCGTATAAGGCACTTAAAGATGAACTGGAGCAGGCAAAAACAGATGAGGCAGATAGAGCAAAAGAGATAGATTTTATTCAGTTTGAAGTGAAACAGATTCGAGAGGCAAATCTAAAATCAGGCGAAGACGCAGACTTAGAAGAACAGTACAAAAAAATGGTAAACGGTAAGAGAATAGTAGAGAATGTAGATGAAGTTGTCGGCTATATGGGAGAATATACCGGAGATGGAATTAGTGATATGCTAAATCGGGCAATTCGCTGTCTTGGAGAAATTTCTCATATAGATACCTTTTCCGCTACTCTGTATGAACAACTTTCGGACATAGATAATCTGTTGAATGATTTTAATCGGGAACTTTCGGAATACAGACATACTTTAGAATTTTCTGAGGAAGAATTTTATGAAACAGAAACAAGATTGAATGAAATTAATAGATTGAAGGCAAAATATGGACAGACAATAGAAAAAATTCTCTTGTATTGTGAAGAAAAAGAAAAACGTCTTGAGTGTTTAAATGACTATGACGCCTATGTAGAACAGTTACAGAAAAAATATCGTATGGCAGAGAAAGAACTGGAAAGGGTAACGAAAGAATTATCGAAATATCGACAGAAAGCTTCTCTTTTATTAAAGGATGCTATCAAAGAAGGGCTTTTGGAATTAAACTTTTTGGAAGTACAGTTTGAGATTGCTTTTGAGGAATTAAAAGAATTTACCGTCAATGGAAAAGATGCGGTTGAGTTCTTGATTTCCATGAATCCGGGAGAAACAGTAAAACCATTGGGTGAGGTCGCTTCAGGTGGTGAATTATCTCGAATTATGCTTGCTATTAAGACGGTTCTTGCTGATAAAGACGCAATAGAAACATTGATTTTTGATGAGATAGATGTGGGAATAAGCGGACGTACGGCACAGAAAGTTTCTGAAAAAATGTGTGTCATCGGGCGAAAACATCAGGTTATCTGCATTACGCATCTGGCACAGATTGCGGCTATGGCAGATACACATTTTGCCATTGAAAAAAGGGTAGATAGTGGAAAGACAAAGACGGAAATCAGTAAACTGACAGAAGAACAATCTATACAGGAATTGGCAAGAATTCTTGGAGGAGCAAAGATTACCGATAAAGTAATCGAAAGTGCGATGGAAATGAAAAATCTTGCTTTAAATGTAAAATAGTGCCAGTGTAAAACAATTAAAGATTCACATACTAAAACAGATATTCAAAAGAGTATCTGTTTTTTAATATATTTCAAGGAGGTATAGATAGTGAAAAAATACTGGTATCGTAGATGCTTGATTATTGCACTTGTATTTGCAATGGCTATAGAAGGTGGAATACTGCTTACGGAACAGCAGCGTAAACAAGAAGTAAGTGTGGAATCTATATCCAATGATTTACTTATTCCCGGAGGTGTGCCTGTTGGAATTTATATGGAAACAGACGGAGTTATGATTCTTGGAACGGAGAAAATAAAGTCGGTTGATGGTGTGAAATATGAGCCTGCGAAAAGGTTAGTCAGGGAGGGGGATTATATTCAGGAAATAGATGGAGTAAAAGTAAAAAATAAAAAAGAACTGTTGAATCAAATGTCTTATGTAAATCCTTCAGGAACAGTTTTGAAGTTGAAAAGGGGAAAAGAAAATTTATCAGTCAAAATTCATCCGGTAAAATGTAAAGGAAAATCATATAAATTGGGTATATGGGTTAGGGATAACACACAAGGACTCGGAACAGTTACGTTTTTGAATAGGAATAGTAAATATGGGGCGTTGGGGCACGGAATACATGATATGGATACAGGAAAACTTTTGCAGATGTCATCGGGCAGACTTTATGAAACGAGTATTCAAGATATAAAAAAGGGTGTAGACGGTGAACCGGGTGGTATGGAAGGAATTATCATTTATAATAAGTATAATATTTTAGGAAGTATTGAAAAAAATACAGAAGAAGGAATTTATGGAAAAATGGATGTGATTCCGCCGGAATTAATGAAACAACAGCCTTTGCAAATAGGAAAAAAGGAAGAAATCAGAGTGGGCGATGCAAAAATCAGATGTTCGGTTGACGGAGAAGTAAAAGAGTACGCTATTCGTATCACCAAAGTTGATTTGCGGGAGAGAGAAATAAATAAAGGAATTATTCTCGAAGTGACAGATAAAGAATTATTGGAAAAAACAGGTGGAATTGTTCAGGGAATGAGCGGAAGTCCAATTATACAGAATGATAAGATTATCGGAGCGGTTACCCATGTGTTTGTGCAGGATTCGGCAAAAGGATATGGGATTTTTATTGAAAATATGCTGGAGGCGTTAGAATAAAGTATGACAGGGTAGTTGTCCCTGTCATTTTAATGTTACGGGTGATATAATAAGTAGTAAAGGAGGTATACAAAATGGACATAATAGTAATTGGTATTATATTTTTACTTTTATTATTAATCGCTATTGCCTTTTCAGTGTTAATCGTATTTCTTTTTCGTAATTTTCATGATGTACGAGGATTTAATCGCAATGGCATTCATCGGAATGGTACAAAATATGATGACTTTGGCTATGACAAAAATGGATATGATCGGGACGGATATGATTGTCATGGATTTAATATTAACGGATATAACAGGGAAGGATATAATAGAAGAGGTTATAATCAAGAAGGAAGAAATAGTAAAGGGCAGTATAATAGAATTTTTGATACAAATTTCGGAAAAGACGGATTTTATAGTCCCAGAACATCTTTCGTTATTGTGACAAATCATGCAAAACAACGTATGTTAGAACGTTTGCCATCTCGATTAGTACAAGATATCGATAAACTTGCATATGAAGCCTTTTGCTACGGTAAAAGTAAAAGACAAATCAAAAAAAGTTCCGCTGTATTAATAGAAGAAATTGAAAATCGATATGATGGAAGTGTCATACTGATATATGGCGGGTACATATATGTTTTTTCAAAGGACTGTAAATTGATTACAGTATATAAAAATACAAGAATCCCATTATAAACGAGAGTTTATATGATTGACTGTGTTGCGTATTATTTTATTATACCTAAAAATATCGGTAAGAATTTTAATGATAAGAAAATTCCAAAGGTAAGAAAAAATAGACCTGCTATTACCGAAATTATAGTTCCTGCCTTGACTTTTTTAATTAAAATATATACTGCCGGATGCTTGGGATCGACATATATGCTATACACATTCCCCGTTATCATATTTCGATTTAATTGTTTATAAGATATATTTTGTGTTGTTTGCTCGTGATAAATAGTTTCATTATATGTGTATTCAAATATCGGAGATTGTGTAGAAACGCCATTATTTCCGTAATAGGTATTATAACCACAGTACACACCGTCTACCTTTTCTTTGCAACGTCTTAGAGAATATAAATCATTCAAACCAACCAAAAGAAGTATTAAGCCAAACATAATTGTCCCTAGAGGATAAACCAATATTTCTCCATAAGGTAAAACTATAGATAAGATAGAAATTGTAGCAGACCCAATGAAAGAAATAAATATAATCAAACAAATCAGCGGCATAACTTTGTAACGTTTCTTTTTAAGTATTATAAAAGATGCTATAGCAAATAGCACTGTTAATATATGAATAATAATTGTCATTATCGCACCTCCGCAAAGATTATTCTAAAACTTAATAGGTGTCAATTTTTAAAATTTGACTGTATTGTTTGTGTATAAAACCGAATTTTGCTTATCCAAAATGAAATGGTACTATTAGGTCAAGAGTGGCTGCCATACCGCAAGTTAATACAAGCATAATCATTGTATCCTTTATGGTGGTTCGCCTTAAAACTATTACTGCACAAATGAATGTTATCAATTCTAATATTGAACGTATTTCAAAATAACCACTACCATAAATAAATGTCGTATTAAATAGAACAGCAAGTATCGGCACTGATAGTATAAATGCAATTTTACTTTTCCCCTTTGCATACCAGCAGATAAAAGCAAATATTGGAGAAACAATTGTAAAAACGCCCCAAATCATTGCATAATTTACAGGAAAAAATCCAGCTATGAATTTTGAATATAGGTAATAACTTGTAACCATTCCCGCAAAAAACACAAATACATTGATGGATGATCTAACAGATGAATTGCTATAAACTGAGATGCCCAAGGCAAGCAACAACCATATAGCAAAACGTCCTAAAAAATTACTAATGTCTAAATAATTCATAATGAATGGCAAATCATTTGCAGGGGTAGTGTCTAAAAACTTTGAAATAATTCCTAAAACAACCCCGATCAACAATATAGACGCAGTATTTATAATTTGCTGTTTAAGAGGTATTGGGTTTTTTGTACTTCGTACAGTATTCAAAAAGTTCTTCATTTTTTATCTCCATAATTTTAAAATTACAAATGATTATATCATGCCTAAAAGAAATCGTCACTTATTTCTTTAGATCAAATGGTTATGTAGATTTTTATTTTGGTAAATGTAAGAAGAACGGGGAAGATAAAATAATTAATACATCTGTAACATTCCTGTTCTTCTAAATAAGTAAGAAAAATGTCGAAATCGTCCGACAATATTTTCTTGTATCCGCAAAATGAGTCGGATATAATGGGCGGGTAATTATATGTTGATAAAAAGTAGGAGGTTTCGATTCATGGGAAACTTAAATGTAGCAATTGCTGACGATAATGAGAGAATTTTGGAACTTTTAGATGAAATCATAAGTACGGACAATGAACTTACCGTTGTCGGAAAGGCGAATAATGGGGAGGATATGTGTCACATCATCAAAAACAAAGAACCGGACGTAGTGTTATTGGATTTGATTATGCCGAAAATGGACGGAATTAGTGTGATGGAGAAGATAAATACAGATGATAGCATAAAGAAAAGACCTGATTTTATTGTGGTGACGGCTGTAGGACAGGAAAGAATAACGGAGGATGCCTTTAGAAAAGGGGCAAACTATTATATTATGAAGCCGTTTAATAATGAAATGATCATTAATAGGATTAAAAGCACAACGGGAGGAAGGACAAGGGTAAGTAAGAAGCAGCCGGTATCCATTTCACAGCCTCAGATATTGACAAAAGAAAGATTAGAGGAGTATGTGACAGATATGCTTCATGAAATAGGGATACCTGCGCATATTAAAGGGTATCATTATTTAAGAGATTCTATTATTATGGTAGTAGAAGATATGGACGTATTAAATGCAATTACAAAAATTTTATATCCGTCAGTGGCGAAAAAACATCAGACAACGGCGAGCCGTGTGGAGAGGGCGATACGCCATGCGATTGAAGTGGCATGGGGTAGAGGAAAACCGGACACACTGGAAGAATTGTTTGGTTATACAATCAGTAATGGGAAAGGTAAACCGACAAACTCGGAGTTTATCGCATTGATTGCAGATACAATTCAATTAAAATACAAACACAGATAAATCTTTTCAACTGGATATAATTGCGTTATAATGGAATTACTATACGAAAGGTGGAGGAACGAGTATGAGAAAAATCTTATTTGCGGCATCAGAATGCGTTCCGTTTATTAAAACAGGCGGATTGGCAGATGTAGTGGGAAGTTTACCGAAGTATTTCGATAAGAAAAAGTATGATGTTAGAGTCATGTTGCCGAAATATATGTGCATGAAACAGGAATGGAAAGATAAAATGGAGTACAAAACTCATTTTTATTTAGACCTGTCATGGAGAAAACAGTATGTAGGCATTTTAGAAATGGAATTGGATGGAATTAAGTTTTACTTTGTAGATAACGAATACTATTTTGCAGGCTCGACACCTTATGGCAATATTTACGAAGATGTAGAAAAATTTGCTTTCTTTTCCAGAGCTGTTTTGAGTGCGTTGCCATTAATTGATTTCAGACCTGATATTATCCATTGTCATGACTGGCAAACGGGATTAATTCCTGTATATTTAGATAATTTCCGTTTTGGAGGAGAATTTTATCAAGGAATTAAAACCGTGATGACAATACATAATTTAAAATTCCAAGGAATATGGGATAAAAAGACAATTCAGGATATTACAGGATTGCCGGATTATTATTTTACGGCAGATAAATTGGAAGCATATAAAGATGCCAATTATTTAAAAGGCGGTATTGTTTATGCGGATAGGGTAACGACAGTAAGCCGCTCCTATGCAGAAGAGATTAAGACGGAATTTTATGGAGAGCGTTTGGACGGGCTTATGAATGCGAGAGCGAACTGTTTATCGGGAATCGTGAACGGAATTGACTATGATGTGTATAATCCGAAAACAGATAAAATGATTGCTAAGAAATATTCGGTTGATAGTTTCCGAAGAGATAAGAAGAAAAATAAACTTGCACTTCAGGAAGAATTAGGTCTGGAAGTAAATGATAAGAAGATGATGATAGGAATTGTATCACGTCTTACAGATCAAAAAGGTTTTGATTTAATTGCATATATTATGGATGAACTGTGTCAGGATGATATTCAACTTGTTGTCTTAGGAACAGGTGAGGAAAGATATGAGAATATGTTCAGACACTTCGCATGGAAATATGATAAAAAGGTTTCTGCAAATATTTATTACTCAGAAGAAATGTCGCATAAAGTTTATGCTTCCTGTGACGCATTTTTAATGCCTTCCCTATTTGAACCTTGTGGTTTAAGTCAGTTGATGAGTCTTAGATATGGAACAGTTCCGATTGTTCGTGAAACAGGTGGGCTTCGTGATACGGTAGAGCCATATAATGAGTTTGAAAAGACAGGTACAGGATTTAGTTTTTCAAACTATAACGCACACGAAATGCTCGGTATTATTCGTTATGCAGAAAAGGTTTATTATGAGAAAAAACGTGATTGGAACAAAATCGTTGAACGTGGCATGAAGAAAGATTTCTCATGGAAAAATTCTGCTAAACAATATGAGGCACTGTACGAAGAAATGTAAACAACAAAGGAGTAAGGTATGAAGATTATTGACAGACTAAATGAAGACAGAATAAATATTTCTTTTGAGGTGTTTCCGCCAAAGACGGAAGCAGGATTTGACAGTGTAATAAAAGCGGTAGATGAGATTGCAACGGTTGACCCTGCTTTTATTAGTGTGACATACGGTGCGGGTGGTGGAACAAGCAGCAATACAGTTCATATTGCCTCGCACATTAAGCATGATTTACAAGTAGAAAGTTTGGCGCATTTGACCTGTGCATCTTCAACAAAAGAAGAAGTGCGTCAAGTTATTTCCACATTGAAAAAAGAAGGAATTGAAAATATATTGGCTCTTCGGGGAGATATTCCAAAAGAAAGAGAATTTCCTGTTGCCAGTCAGTATAGATATGCCTGTGAACTCGTTGAAGAGATAAAACAGAATGGAGATTTCTGCATTGGGGCAGCCTGTTATCCGGAAGGTCATGTGGAAAATGAACATAAGAAAGACGACATACAGTATCTGAAAGAGAAAGTCGACAGCGGGGTGGATTTTTTAACAACCCAAATGTTTTTTGACAATAGTATTCTTTATAATTTCTTATATAGGATTCGCGAAAAGGGGATTACCGTTCCGGTTTTACCGGGGATTATGCCGGTGACAAATGGTAAGCAGATGAAACGCATCTGTGAATTGTCAGGGACAGTCTTGCCACAGCGTTTTAAAGCAATTGTAGATAGATTCGGAGATAATCCGAAGGCAATGCAGCAGGCGGGTATTGCATATGCGACAGACCAGATCATTGATTTGCTGGCAAACGGAATTGAAAATATTCATATTTATTCCATGAATAAACCGGAAGTTGCAAAGGCGATTATGGCTAATTTGAAAGAAATTATAAAGTAGGAGAAAGTATGGAAAAACGAATACGGGAAGCGATTCGTTATCTTGGTTTTGGTAAAAATGCGGTGGATGACCGTACATTTGCTCTTATTATAAATTCTTTCAGAGAATTGGAAGAAGTGGCAGATGAACGGGTTGTTTATCGCATTTTTTCATTGGATATAGGACAGGATAATCGGATAAAAATCGGAAATATGATAATAGACAGTATGAATTTAAGGAAAAACCTGAAAGGATGCCACGAGGTAATTCTTTTTGGTGCTACTCTTGGCACGGGAGTGGATATGTTGATGAAACGGCGGGCAGTTACGGATATGGCGAGCGTAGTTGTTTTACAAGCGTGTGCCACGGCAATGTTGGAAGAATTTTGTGACAGGTGTGTGGATCAAATTTCAGAGGAATTAAATCGTGAAGGATTGTATCTGCGACCAAGATTTAGTGCCGGATATGGAGATTTTTCTATTTCACATCAAGAAGAAATACTAAGGATGACAGATGCGCCAAAAAAGATTGGGCTTACCATGACAAATGGAAGTATGCTGACGCCGACAAAGTCCATTACAGCGGTGCTTGGAATAAGTGATAAAAACATATTGTGTCATCGAGAAGGGTGCGAAGTGTGTGAAAAAACAGATTGTGATTACAGAAGGGAATAGACAATGATATTAGAACAACTAGGAAAAAAAATACTCTTTTTAGATGGTGGTATGGGAACGCTTTTGCAGGAGAAAGGACTTTTGCCGGGAGAACTGCCTGAAACTTGGAATATAAAAAGAAAAGAAATTGTAGCAGATATTCATCGCCAATATTTTGAGGCGGGAAGTGATATTGTTCTGACAAATACATTTGGTGCAAATGCCATTAAGTTTCATGATGATTATTATAATTTACAGGAAATTGTGGGGCAGGCAATTGCAAATGTGCATGAAGGTGCAAGAAGATGTAATAAAGCCAGAAACGATTACTGTGTTGCTTTAGATATTGGACCGACAGGAAAACTTTTAGAACCTATGGGGGATTTGTCTTTTGAAGATGCGTACAATACTTATGCGGAAGTAGTGCGTTATGGAAAAAATGCGGGGGCAGATTTAATACATATTGAAACGATGAGTGATACATATGAATTGAAGGCGGCTGTCCTTGCAGCGAAAGAAAATACAGATTTACCGATTTTTGCAACGATGATTTTTAATGAGAATGGAAAACTTCTGACAGGAGGAGATGTACCATCGGCAGTTGCAATGTTGGAAGGGCTTCGTGTTGATGCTATCGGACTAAATTGCGGAATGGGGCCAAAGCAGATGCTTCCCATTTTGAAAGAAATGAGGAAATACACATCGCTTCCGATTATAGTTAAGGCAAATGCAGGGCTTCCGAAACAAAAAAATGGGGAAACGTATTATGACATATCCCCTGAAGAATTTGCAAATGCAATGGCAGAAATCGTTGAGGAAGGCGGTTGTGTAATCGGAGGATGTTGTGGGACAACTCCAAAACATATTTCGGAAATGAAAAAAGTATGTGAACATAAGAAAATAAAAGTTCCGGAAAAGAAAAATGATACGATAGTATCTTCTTATGGAAAAGCAGTTGTTTTTGGTGAGAAACCGATTATCATCGGAGAGAGAATTAATCCAACCGGGAAAAGTAAAATGAAACAGGCTCTGAAAGAAAATCATTTGGATTATCTTTTAAAGGAAGCCATTACCCAACAAGAAAAAGGGGCGGACATTCTGGATGTGAATGTAGGACTTCCGGATATAAACGAACCTGAGATGATGAAAAAAGTTATACCGGAAATTCAAAGTGTAACAAATCTTCCTCTTCAAATTGATACGGTAAATGTGACAGCACTGGAGAGTGCAATGCGTTTATATAATGGGAAGCCTATGGTAAATTCTGTTACGGGGAAACAGGAATCCATGGATAAGGTGTTCCCGCTTATTCAGAAATATGGCGGGGTTGTAGTAGGTCTTACACTTGATGAAGAGGGGATACCAAAGACGGCAAAAGGCAGACTTGCGATTGCAGAAAAAATTATTCGTGAAGCAGCGAAATATAGTATAGATAAAAAGGATATTGTCATTGATGTTTTGACAATGACGATTAGTTCAGAACCGAAGGGTGCAAAGACAACTTTAATGGCGCTGGAAATGGTAAAAACAATGTGCGGTGTCCATACAGTTTTAGGAGTGTCAAATATTTCCTTCGGGTTGCCGGCAAGACCTGTCATTAATGCTAACTTTTATACAATGGCGATGCAGAAAGGGTTGAGTGCAGGAATTATTAATCCATCCTCAGAGGCAATGATGAATTCTTATTATGCTTATTGTGCATTGATGAATTTAGATGAAAATTGTGAAAAATATATATCAAAATGTATGTCAAAAGAGAAGGAGATAAAACCGCTCACAACTATTACACTTAAAACGGCAATTGAAAGAGGATTGCGTGAGGAGGCTTCTCAGTCGGTAAAGGAATTGCTTAAAGAAGAGAAACCGTTGGACATCATCAACAGTTATCTTATACCGGCACTGGATACGGTGGGAAAAGGATTTGAAAAAGGAACGGTCTTTCTTCCGCAACTTTTGATGAGTGCCGAGTCTGCAAAAGAAGCATTTGCCATTTTAAAGGAGGAACTATCCAAAACAGGTCAGACAGACGAAAAAAAGGAAAAAGTTATTTTAGCAACAGTAAAAGGGGATATTCATGATATTGGGAAAAATATCGTAAAAGTCCTTTTAGAAAACTATTCTTTTGACGTAATTGATTTGGGAAAGGATGTATCCCCGGAAAAGATTGTGCAAACAGCAAAGAAACAGAATGTAAAACTGGTAGGATTAAGTGCGTTGATGACAACAACTGTAGTCAGTATGGAAGAAACAATAAAACAGTTGCGTAAAGAGATTCCAAGTTGTAAAGTGATGGTAGGAGGAGCTGTTCTTAATCAGGAATATGCAGATATGATAGGGGCGGATTTTTATGGAAAAGACGCTATGCAATCAGTTTATTATGCACAGAAAATATTAAAACATTAGGAGGAGAAAAATGCGAGGACTAAAAACACCTGTAAGATACATTAGAAGAAAAGTATTTGAGGAAGTAGCAAGAGTGGGATTTACATCTACGCCGGAAACGTTAATTGAGGATATTGAAGAAATTCCATATCGTCTTGTCAATGAAGATACTGAAAAATTCAGAGAGAGCGTATACCGTTCTCGTGCGATTGTAAGAGAAAGACTTCGTCTTGCGATGGGAATGTCGCTTCGCCCTGAAGATAAGCCGGTGCATTTAACAGCGGGAATTGAAGAGAGTAATATTTCGGCAAAATATTATGAGCCGCCTCTTATGCAAGTTATTCCATCAGCCTGTGCTTCTTGCGAGGAAAAGGAATATGAAGTCAGCAATATGTGTAAGGGATGCTTGGCACATCCTTGTAAAGAGGTCTGTCCTGTAGGTGCAATTTCCATGAAAGACGGACATTCGTTTATCGATCAGACGAAGTGTATTAAATGTGGCAAATGTAAGGCAAATTGTCCGTATGATGCTATTGCAAAAAAGGAGCGTCCATGTCAAAAATCATGTGGCGTAAATGCAATTGGTTCGGATAAATATGGTCGCGCCAAAATTGATAATGATAAATGTGTTTCCTGCGGTATGTGTATGGTTTCCTGCCCATTCGGAGCAATTTCTGATAAATCGCAGATTTTCCAGTTGGCGAGAGCATTAAGAGAAGGCGGAGAAATTATTGCGGAAATTGCACCTGCATTTGTGGGACAGTTTGGTGCAAATATCACACCGAGAAATATTAAGGCAGCTTTACAGGAACTTGGATTTAAAGAAGTATATGAAGTTGCTTTGGGAGCAGATATTGGAGCAATCTCAGAGGCACATCATTATGTAGAAAAAGTTGTTACGGGAGAATTACCATTCCTGTTGACATCATGCTGTCCGTCATGGTCTGTTTTAACAAAAAAATATTTTCCGGATTTAGTAGATCAGGTTTCGCAAGAATTGACACCTATGGTTGCTACTGCAAGAACAATTAAACAGGAACACCCAAATGCAAAAGTAGTATTTATCGGACCGTGTGCATCTAAGAAACTAGAAGCATCACGCAGAACAGTACGAAGCGATGTGGATTTTGTTATTACTTTTGAAGAATTGCAGGGAATGTTTGACGCAAAAGGAATTAATTTGGAAAAATACGAAGCGGAATCATCTTTCCATGATGCTACAGGAGCAGGGCGTGGATATGCGGTGGCGGGAGGCGTTGCGTCAGCCATTGAAAAATGTATCAACGAATATTATCCTGATGTGGAAGTCAATATAGAACATGCGGAAGGACTTGCGGAATGTAAAAAAATGCTTGTTCTTGCGAAAGCAGGAAAAATGAACGGTTGTCTGATTGAAGGAATGGGATGTCCAGGAGGTTGTATTGCAGGAGCAGGAACAAATATCGAAATTCCAAAAGCAAAAAAAGCGCTTGGCGATTTTGTTGCAAAATCTTCAAAAGGTTTACCGGCAAAAGAACTGGAAGAAATAGAATTGAAATAAATCTTTTTTTGTGTTATGATAAATAAACCGTGATAAGTTTAATGTATGGAGGTGCATAGATTATGGCATTTTGGGCAACATTAATTCAAACAATCATAAAAATGGTCATCGTTGGCGCAGCAGCTTTTGGTGGCATTATGTTAGGAAAGACGTTACGCAAAAGAAAGAATGAAAAAGATAAATAAGTATGAGGACGGGATGGTTTTTCCATCCCGTTTTTCTATAGAAAGAATAAAAGAAACTTATTTGACAAAAGAAGAAACTAACTTTATAATTAATAGTTAGCAAATTAATCAGAAATGATTGTTAATATTTTATGAGCAGGAGGACAATAATGCAACCATATGGAGTAAATGAATTGAGAAAAATGTTCCTTGATTTCTTTGAGAGCAAAGGACATTTAGCGATGAAAAGTTTTTCGTTAGTGCCACATAATGACAATAGTTTATTATTAATTAACTCAGGAATGGCACCGTTAAAACCATATTTTACAGGACAGGAGATACCGCCGAGAAATCGTGTGACAACCTGTCAAAAATGTATCCGTACAGGAGATATTGAAAATGTAGGAAAGACAGCAAGACATGGTACATTTTTTGAAATGCTTGGAAATTTTTCCTTTGGCGATTATTTTAAAAGAGAAGCAATTAAATGGTCATGGGAATTTCTTACAGAAGTAGTCGGTTTGGATGCTGACAGACTTTATCCTTCCGTATATGAGGAAGATGATGAAGCCTATGAGATTTGGAATAAAGAAATGGGTATTGCACCGGAGCGTATTTTTAAATTTGGTAAAGAAGATAATTTCTGGGAACACGGTTCAGGTCCTTGTGGTCCATGTTCGGAAATTTATTATGACAGAGGTGAAAAATACGGTTGTGGAAGTCCGGATTGTACAGTAGGATGCGAATGTGACAGATATATGGAAATTTGGAACAACGTATTTACACAGTTTGATAATGACGGAAAAGGACATTATGAAGAATTAGAGCAGAAAAATATTGACACAGGTATGGGATTGGAACGTCTTGCGTCTATCGTACAAGACGTAGATTCTATTTTTGATGTAGATACATTGAAAGCACTCCGTGAACATATTTGTACACTTGCAGGAACAGAGTATGGAAAAGAATATAATAAAGACGTATCTATCCGTGTAATCACAGACCATATTCGTTCCGTAACATTTATGATTTCAGATGGTATTATGCCTTCAAATAATGGAAGAGGATATGTGCTTCGTCGTCTGCTCCGTCGTGCCTGCCGTCATGGTCGTATTTTAGGTATTGAAGGGCAGTTTTTAACAAAACTTTGTGAAACGGTTATCAACGGTTCTAAAGATGGTTATCCTGAATTGGAAGAGAAGAAAGATATGATTTTTAATGTCATTCGTCAGGAAGAAGAACAGTTTAATAAAACAATCGATCAGGGCTTAGGTATTCTGTCTGAAATGATTCAGGAGATGACAGAGAAAAAGGAAACAACATTGTCGGGAGATAATGCGTTTAAGTTATATGATACATATGGATTTCCTCTTGATTTAACAAAAGAAATTTTGGAAGAAAAGGGATTTTCAGCAGATGAGGAAGGATTTAAAGTTTCCATGGAAGAACAGCGTGTAAAGGCACGTCAGGCGCGTGGTGTAAGTAATTATATGGGTGCAGATGCAACTGTATATGATGAAATTGATCCTTCTGTTACAACAGAATTTGTCGGATATGACAATTTAACATATGATTCAGAAATTACAGTTTTGACAACGGAAAATGAAATTGTAAATACACTTTCTGAAGGTGATAAAGGGACTATTCTTGTAAATAAAACACCATTTTATGCAACAATGGGGGGGCAGGAAGGTGACAAAGGAGTTATCACAACAGATAATGCCGAGTTTGTTGTAGAAGAAACAATTAAACTATTAGGTGGAAAAGTCGGTCATGTTGGAAAGGTAACAAAAGGAAGTTTTGCAGTTGGTGAGAAAGTAAATCTTTTCGTAGAAGAAAACGGACGTGCAAATACTTGTAAAAACCACAGTGCTACACATTTACTTCAGAAAGCATTGAAAACAGTTTTAGGTTCTCATGTAGAACAGAAAGGTTCTTTAGTTACACCAGATAGACTTCGTTTTGACTTCGTACATTTTTCAGCAATGACACCGGAAGAAATTGCAAGAACAGAAGAATTAGTCAATGCTGAGATTGCAAAAAATAATGCGGTTGTTACGGAAGTAATGAATATCGAACAGGCAAAAGCAACAGGAGCAATGGCGTTATTCGGTGAAAAATATGAAGAAGACGTTCGAGTTGTATCTATGGGCGACTTTTCAAAAGAACTTTGTGGTGGAACGCATGTTGCTAACACTGGTATGATTACGACATTCAAGATTCTTTCAGAATCAGGAGTTGCTTCGGGAGTACGACGTATAGAGGCGCTTACAGGAAACGGAGTATTTGCATACTATCGTGAAATGGAAAAAGAATTGAACGAAGTGGCAAAAGTTGCAAAGGCAACACCGGCACAGTTAAAAGACAAAGTAGAACATATGTTATCTGAAATTAAATCATTACAGAGTGAAGTAGATGCATTGAAGAGTAAACTTGCTAAAGATGCACTCGGAGATGTCATGAACGAGATAATAGAGGTTAAAGGTGTGAAGTTGCTTGCAACTGCAGTAGAAGATGTTGATATGAACGGTCTTCGTGATTTAGGAGATCAATTAAAAGAAAAATTAGGAGAAGGTGTAGTTGTTATTGCATCTTCCGTAAACGGTAAAGTTAACCTAATTGCCATGGCAACAGAGGAAGCAATGAAAAAAGGTGCTCATGCGGGTAATTTAATTAAGGGAATTGCGGCACTTGTAGGCGGCGGCGGTGGTGGTCGTCCAAATATGGCTCAGGCTGGAGGCAAAAATCCAGAAGGAATTTCTGATGCAATCGCCAAAGTACAGGAAGTGTTAGAAGGACAAATTTCTTAAGAAAATTAAAAAAAGTGTTTTTTTGAAAAGAAATAGTTGACGAAACGATAAAATATGCTATAATACAGTGTAGTGCAATAAAAATACCCGAACAGTCGTATGATGCACAATATAGGGCTGGAGGGGAGGTTAGGTGTGAGACTATGTCAAATGTAATCGTAAAAGAAAACGAAACGTTAGATAGTGCTTTACGCAGATTCAAAAGAAACTGTGCAAAAGCTGGTATTCAACAAGAAATTCGTAAAAGAGAACATTACGAAAAACCAAGCGTAAGACGTAAAAAGAAATCTGAAGCTGCTAGAAAACGTAAATTTAACTAATATGTGCAAAAAATGAAGGGAGTGTTGTAAAATGCTCCCTTTTTATACTAGTATTAATGAGGATAAGATGAATGTGGAATGCAACGTTATTTGGAATTGAAAGTTATAAGATGATATTATGGTTTTTGACGTACAGTATTTTGGGCTGGGTAGTCGAATCTATTTATATGTCTATTTGTAACCGCAAATTGACAAACCGAGGATTTGCGAAAGGTCCTATCTGCCCGATTTATGGTGTGGGTGCATTGACAGTGTTCGTTATTTTAAAACCGTACAGTCATAATATGATTTTACTTTTTCTACTTGGTTCAGTGCTTGCGACAACACTTGAATATGTAACTGCAATTATTATGAATAAGATGTTTGGAGAAATCTGGTGGGATTATACGGATAAGCCGTTTAATTACAAAGGAATACTTTGTTTAGAAAGTTCGATTGCATGGGGATTTTACACGATTATTTTATTTACATTTTTGCACGGTTTTGTTGACGGATTGGTAAATCGTATTCCATTTACCGTTGGAAGAACGGTGGGTACAATTATACTGGTATTAGTTGCAATAGATTATACAATTATGATGTATAAACAAAAGAAAGAAAGTTTACCAAAACGTGTGGTGAGATTGAAAGAAAGTATTTTGTTAAAAATACGGAGATAGGAAGTGAGCAGAATGAACTCCAAAATGGACGTAAAGAAGTTTTTGATATATTACGGAATTATGTCGGTTATTATCATTGTTTTAGGAAGAATGTTTCCGGAATGGGTAAAGGATAATACGATGTTGTATTATATCATTCTTGTAGGAGCAGCGTTTCCGGCAGATATATTATCAAGACGTGGAAATAAAAAGGATAAATAAATGAGAGCATAGTTATTGGAAACGGTAACTATGCTTTTTGCATTTCGTCGTATGACATAATTCTTGCTTTTCTTGCTTATAATGGTAACATAATATAGGTAAGGAGCGATAAAATGAAAGGAATTGTATCTGTGCTGATAAGTTGTGTGCTGCTTGGACAGTGCGTTTATGCCGCACCGAAAAGTGAAATGGAAATTGAGGCAAAATCAGGAGTTGTGGTGGAAGCGTCTACAGGAAAAATGATTTATGAAAAAAATGCGGATGAAAAGTTGCCGCCGGCAAGTGTTACGAAAGTAATGACGATGCTTTTGATTTTTGATGCCGTTGAGGCTGGAAAAATAAAAATGGAAGATACGGTTACAGTGTCGGAATTTGCGGCATCAATGGGAGGATCACAGGTATTTTTAGAACCGGGGGAAACTCAAACCGTAGAAACTATGCTGAAATGTATTGCGGTTGCGTCCGCAAACGATGCGTGTGTGGCGTAGAGAGATAGGAGAACATTGAAAACCCTTATAAGACATATACATATGATAAATTAAACATTTGAATAAGTCTATATGTGTAAGAAATAAATGTAGATTTATTCTAGTGTTTAATGAGAATAGGAGAAAATTATGGATAGAAGAGTTTGGAGATGCGAGGAATAAAATATGTGTACAAATAATCAAGTAGGTCGAAGATTAGATTTCGGTAAATTTAGCAATAGAAATACAAAAATGGTTTCTTCTGAAGAAGCATTAAGAGATGTAAAGTCTATTGAATGGTCAGAAGATGTATTAAATGGAAAGCAGAAAGTTATTATTAGGAAACAATAATAAGATAGAGATGAAAAAGAAATATATGTAAAGTAGGGAGTATTGTTTTAGCGGAAAACATAAATCAGATGATAAGAATATTGAAAAAATGTTTTCTAAAGTGTTTAGTATTCTTTGAATAGGTTTTAGTGAGTGTGGGCATATAATAAATTAAATCTGTTTGTTAATCTATATGTATTATAAGTGTGTATGGGTTTATTGCGGTGCTTAATGAGAATAGAAAAATAGCATACGATTAACATTGATTGTAATTAAAAGAGGTGTTATAATATGAGTAATAAGAAGGAGGAGTCTGAAATGAACGCAATGATAAATATTGAGAGACCTTGTACAGTATCTGAATCAATCAAACAATCATGTCAGGAAGTTAAGTTAATGCGTGAAGGAAAGATTCCGAAACGTAGTTGGCGAGAGTTCCGGCAACAAATGAAAAATGATACATTAAAGGATGAATAGCGGATGCAATTTGATATTATACCAACGCCTAGATTTGAAAAAGATATTAATTACTATTTGAAGAAGAAAAATTTCAAAAACATCATGGATGATGTTGACGAGATAGTGGAGGAGTTAGAAAAAGGAAATCTTGTGGGTGATGTTATACCAGGTCTTGTATTTGAAGATAATGAAACTATAAAGGTACGTATGGCAAATACAGATACTAAGGTTGGCAAATCTAATGGATATAGAATTATATATTATGTAGTAAAAAGTGATTGCGAGATTTACTTATTGACAATTTATTACAAGAAGGAAGATAAAAATATTCCAAGTAATAAAGAATTAGAAGGATTGGTTAGAAAGTATTGTATGTAAAAACAAAAGGTATATCGGAGATGAATTTCTTCGGTATGCCTATTTTTGTCTTATTTATGTTGTTATGAATTATTTAATAAGAATATGGTGCTTTTGCGTAGAGTTGTGATATTGAGAATGTACTGTTATAATAAAAATAAAGTATGAGTGGCAAGGGAAACTGTTATGTGTGATGTAAAAAAATATGAGAAACTATATCAGGAAATAGAAAAATTAAAGCCGGAAGATACTTTGCAACTAATGTTGGAGGCTGAAACAGAAGAGCAGAGAGAGTTTTATCAGGTAGTAGGAGATTTTTTGCTTCAGAAGAAACAAAGAGAAATTATTGAGGGAAATGTGTTTTAGGAGAAAGAAAAGAACATGATAAAGGTTAGTGAAAAATGCCTTTTGGAGAACGCAGAGTTGTATATGAATAAAATTGTGGAAAAAGATGAGGATGTTATGAGTGTGAGAGACAATGGAAAAAATATTGTATTACTTTCAGAACAGCAGTTATTGAAATGGGGAAAGGAAATTTAAAAAGTATATGGATATAAACAAATTATTAGAGAAAAAACAAATTATAGATAAGGAAAAAACTTCGATTGATAAGATAACATTATCTTCTTATGAAAAGGATTTTGAGTTGACTTATACGCATAATTCAACTGCGATTGAAGGAAATACCTTAACACTTATGGAAACTAAAGTTGTATTGGAAGACGGTATTTCTGTAGGAGGAAAAGCGTTAAGGGAGATATATGAGGTAATCAATCATAAAAAGGCGTATAGATACATTAAGAAGTGTATTGCAGACGGGAAGAAGTTAGATGAAAATATTGTGAAGGATATTCATCAGATTTTGACGGAAAATATTATTGCAGGCGGTATATATCGTAATCAGGAAGTTAGAATTAGTGGTGCAGGTCATATTCCGCCAGTGAGTACGGATATGTATATTCAAATTAAGAATTTCTATGCTGACTTAGAATGGAAAGAACAGACTTTAAATCCAATCGAATATGCAGCATGGACTCATGCGGAGTTTGTGCGTATTCACCCTTTCATTGATGGTAATGTAACATTGAGATATTGTGAAAATGTGGCATAAACAGCGACAAACTTCTTTTTACAATCTCTTATAAAATTGAATAACATATAATATATTAACGGGGAACGCTAGAAATGGTGTTCCTTTTCTTATTTCAGACGTTCAAAATTGAGCGTCTATTTTTTTACCCAAAATGAAAGGAGCATTTAAGAATGAAGAACATATTAAAACGAGTATGCACGGGATTTCTCGCGTTGGCAACAGTAATCACTACCCTGCCGGCGACAACGGCTCATGCAGTGGAAAAACAATACTGGACAGAATCTGATGAGCGTGTCGGTATCGTAGAACAGGTAATGAATGACGGTTCTATCAAGGCAACATTTAACGAGGGCTATATGAAAGTCGAGGGCGAAACTGCCTATTGTATCGACATTAACACAGCTTTCCAAAATGGCTATAAGACACGAGCAGACGCAAGTACGCGTATGAGTGCCAACCAGATTTCTGATGTGGCTTTATCTATTGAATATGTAAAGCAGTATGCAGAAAAACACAAAGAATTAAATTACAAACAAGTCTATCTATTAGAACAGGTTGTTGTTTGGCAAAGATTGAGTGTGCATTTAGGCTGGCAATGCGATAACGTGCGTGCGGCATATAGTGAAATTTCAAAGGCTACACAAGAGGAAGTGTTTGCAGGCGCAAAAGCCTTTGTAAAAGAAAATAAAGGACGTTATGAATGTGGCGGATATATCTATTCCGGCGAGGGTCAGGAACTTGGACAGTTTTGGGCGAAGTTAAATGTTGGAAATGCTAAACTTCAAAAGGTTTCCAGTAATGCCGGCATTACAGATGGCAACGCCAACTATTCTCTTACCGGTGCGACTTACGGTGTCTTTGCTGATAAAGAGTGCCAAAAACAACTTGCCACTCTTACGACTGATGAAAATGGAAATACAGATGTTGTAGAGGTAAAAGCAGGCACAGTCTATATCAAAGAATTGTCTGCGCCACTTGGGTTTCAGGTGGATACAACGGTGTATTCCTTAAATGTGGAAGTTGGTAAGACTGCAACCTTAAAAGTTAGCGATACACCAAAAGTAACCGATACCTTAATTGAACTTTTTAAGATTGATATGGAAACACAGAAGAACAATCCACAGGGAACGGCTTCTTTAGCGGGTGCTGAGTTCAGATGGAATTATTATGACGGTTTCTATACAAAAGATAATCTTCCATCAAAGCCAACACGCACTTGGACAACAAAAACCGTTGAAGAAAAAGATAAGCAAGGAAATGTTCATTACATCACAAAATTAGCGGACACATACAAAGTTTCCGGCGACGCGTTCTATATGCAGAATGGAAAGGCAGTCCTTCCTCTTGGAACATTGACTGTTGAGGAAGTGAAAAGTCCGTCAGGATATTTATTAGAGGGCGCCTATATGCAGGCAAATGGAAGTTCTGAACAGATAAAAGGTGTCTATCTTACACAGATTGCAGAGGACGGCGACCTTGCGGTATTGACAGGTGCTAATCAATTTTCTGTATCGGATAAAGTTATTCGCGGTGGTGTGAAAATTCAAAAACGAGATTTAGAAACAGGCGATACCAAACCACAAGGAAGTGCCACGTTAAAAGATACTGCTTTTGACATCATTTCCTTAAATGAAAATGAAGTATTGGTTGAGGGCAAATTACACAAGAAAAATGAGGTTGTAAAAACCATTCATACGGATATTTCCGGTGTTGCAATGACTTCGGACAATCTTCTTCCTTATGGAAAATATAAGATTTCTGAACAGAAAGCACCAGAGGGATATTTGACTGATGGTGCAAAAGAAATCGAGTTTGAAATTACAGAAAACGGTAAAATCGTGGATTTAACGGATAAAGACCATTCTATCTACAATCAAATCAAACGCGGCGACATTGAGGGTGTCAAAATTGGTGCAGGTACGCATAAACGCTTGGCTGATGTTCCGTTCAAAATTACAAGCAAGACCACAGGCGAAAGCCATATTGTTGTAACTGATGATAACGGACAGTTTTCTACTTCATCAGACTGGGCGAGCCATAAGCACAATACCAACAAAGGACAGTCAAGTGAAGATGGTGTGTGGTTTGGAACTTCTGAACCGGACGACAGCAAAGGGGCACTTCCCTACGATACTTACATCATTGAAGAATTACGATGTACAAGCAATCAGGGGTTCAAACTTATTCCGCCATTTGAAATCGTGGTTTCAAGAAATAACCATGTGGTTGATCTAGGTACATTAACTGATGAATACGAAAAGGAAATTACTATTCATACAACTGCAACCGGTAAAGATGGCGAAAAAACAATCCTTGCAGGAAAAGAGGTAACAATCGTTGATACTGTGAAACTGGACGGACTTGTGAAAGGTACAAAGTATCAGTTAAAAGGCTGGCAGATGGTAAAGGAAGAAAATGCAGAACTTATCATTGATGGAAAACGTGTAGAAAATGACTATACCTTTGTCGCTGATGATGAAGAAATGAAAGTGGAAATTGCCTATACATTCAATGCGTCTGCTTTAGGTGGCAAGAACCTTGTTACCTTTGAAGAATTATATGATTTAAGCAATCCAGACGAACCGGTCAAAGTTGCCGAGCATAAGGATATTGAAGATGATGGACAGACTGTACTTATCACAGAACGCATTATCCGTATTCATACAACGGCTGCTGATCTGGACGGAAACAAGGAAATTCAGGCGGATAAAGAAATAACTATTATTGATACGGTTACTTTAGAGGGCTTGGAAGTCGGTACAAAATATCAGTTAAAGGGCTGGCAGATGGTAAAAGAAGAAAATGCAGAACTTTTGATTGATGGAAAGCGTGTAGAAAATGACTATACCTTTATCGCAGATAAGGAAAACATGACAGTAGAAATTGCATTTACCTTTGACGCCTCTACTCTTGGTGGAAAACAGTTAGTAACCTTTGAGGAACTATATGACTTGTCAAATCCTGATGAACCGAAGAAAGTGGCGGAACACAAAGATATTGAGGACGATGGACAGACAGTAACCATTAAGGAAATTCCAGAAGAACCGGAAGTTCCTGAAAAGCCGGAAGAACCAACAACACCGGAGAAACCATCTCAACCAACAGACAGTCCAAAAACCGGAGATAACACAAATGTGATGGCGTTTGTTGTGCTGTTGCTTGCTTCTGCCGGTATGCTTAGCGGTACATATCTTTGGAAAAAGTATCGTAAGAAAGAGGACTAAATCATGGCAATTACATTAGGGAGTTTGTTTGATGGGATTGGTGTATTTCCTTTGGCAGCCTCCAACTATGGCATTGTTCCTTTATGGGCGAGTGAGATTGAAAAAGTTCCTATTTCTATCACAAAGAAACACTTCCCTCAAATGCAGCATTTGGGGGATATTACAAAACTTGACGGTGCGAAGATACCACCCGTGCATATCATCACATTTGGTTCGCCCTGTCAGAATTTATCAACGATCGGAGCGCGTGAGGGGCTTGCCGGTGCAAAATCCGGTCTGTTTCATCATGCAATCCGTATCATACAGGAAATGAGGTGTGCTACTGATGGCAAATATCCAGTTATCGCTGTTTGGGAAAACGTTAGAGGAGCGTTTTCTTCAAACAACCGGTTGGACTTTAGAGCCGTGCTGGAGTCGTTCGCAGATACCGAAATTCCAATGCCTGCTTCTCGAAGATGGGCAAACGCCGGAATGGTTCGAGGGGGTAAAGTTGATGTGTGCTGGCGACTCTTGGACGCTCAGTATTGGGGAGAACCCACCCTCTCTCAAAGAAGAAAACGTATCTTCGTCGTGGCGGATTTTAGAGGACAGCGTGCCGCAGAAATATTATTTAAACCCCACAAATTGCACGCACATATTGACCCTAGCCGAAAGAGCTGGCTGTCCTCCGGCGAAAGAAATCGAATATCTGTTAATCAAGCAAGGGGGAAAATACCAGTCCTATGTCCCTTTGAGGAAAGAAGAACCAGAGGAAGTGCAAAATATCAGGACACGCAGGGGTTCGTCAGAAGTTTTGGACGGCCAAATGACCCTTTTCCCACCTTATTAGCCGGTGGTCCGGGTGTATTCTCCTTTTGGTATGAGGGCGAAGAAAAAGAGGGATTTATCCGTTATCTGACGCCGATTGAAAGTGAAAGGCTCATGGGCTTGCCGGACGATTGGACAAAGTATGGCAATACAGGAACTATCAACAGCGACTATGCAAGATGGCGAGCGTTAGGAAATGCGATTGCTGTTCCCTGTGCAGAACATATCATGGCAGGGATTGCAGAAGTCTTAAAGGAAAGTGAGGATTGAGAAAATGAAAAGACGATCAAGAGCACCGCCTAGATGTTGAATGATTTACACAAGCCATTTATGAAACTGTTTCTTTGTCGTCAGTTTTTGAAAAAAAGTGATGAGAAAAAACAGTACACTAAGGGGTATGGGGAAATGTAGTGTCCCCATGCTTTATCAGGAAAAATAGAAAACAGAGAAAGAAAAGAGGTAAAACATATATGGAATTAAAATTTGTAGTGCCAAACATGGCACAGACTTTTGGAAACTTGGAATTTGCAGGCGAAAACGAAGTCCGTCAGCAGAGAGTCAATGACAGAATGACGGTTGTAAGCCGCAGTTATAACCTGTACTCTGATGTGCAGCGTGCCGATGATATTGTGGTTACACTTCCGGCAAAAGCTGGAGAAAAGAACTTTCAGCCGGAACAGAAAGTGAAACTCATTAACCCACGCATTACCGCAGATGGCTATAACATCAATGGGCGCGGATTTACAAACTATATCTTACTGGCTGATGATATGTTACCGGTGGAAAGCAAATAAAGGAGGATTTTAGACTATGAGATTAGCAAACGGAATTATAATTGATAAAGAAAAAACATTCGGACAGTTGAAGTTTTCTGCCTTGCGTCGTGAGGTTCATGTGCAAAATGAGGACGGAACAATCAGCGAAGAAATCAAGGAAAGAACCTATGATTTGAAATGTCGTGAACAGGGACGCATGATACAGGTGTCTGTACCGGCAAATATTCCATTGAGGGATTTTGAGTATAATGCGGAAGTGGAACTTATCAATCCGGTGGCGGATACGGTTGCAAATGCGACCTATCGAGGTGCGGATATTGACTGGTACATCAAGTGCGACGACCTTGTATTAAAGAATAAAGGACAGACACCAAACAATCCAAATGCAGCGCCTAAAAAATAGGCAGATAAGGAGTAGGTATGGCTTTATTCAAATATAAAGGAAATCGTATCCGCGCAAGCGATCAGCATTTGGTCTATCGCTTTTGTATGGGCACTTTGATACTGCTGTTCCTATGTATCGTGGTGTTGCTGAACCTAAAACAGATTGTTCATACAGATTGGGGAAATTTTAATCTGACAGAGATGGAATTTCCCCTTTCTTCCTACAACTTCATAACCTTACTGATAGCGGCTGGTGTTTGTGCATTGGTCGCTTTTCTCTATTATCGGTTTTGTTATGACAGTTTCAAGAAGATGGTCCATCGGCAAAAGTTGGCGCGCATGATATTGGAGAATAAATGGTATGAAGCAGAACAGGCAAAACAAAGCGGATTTTTCACAGACTTGCCATCTTCCACAAAAGAAACAATCACTTGGTTTCCTAAAATCTATTATCAGATGAAAAATGGGTTACTGCATATTCAATGTGAAATCTCTATGGGAAAGTATCAGGAGCAGCTTCTTAATCTGGAAGATAAACTGGAAAGCGGGCTGTATTGTGAAATGACAGATAAGGTGCTGCATGACGGATATATTGAATATACCCTGCTTTATGATATGGTCGCAAACCGCATTTCCATTGAGGAAGTCAAGGCGGAGCATGGCGGACTAAAACTGATGAAAAATCTTATTTGGGAGTATGACGCACTTCCCCACGCTCTTATTGCCGGTGGTACCGGTGGCGGAAAAACCTATTTTCTGCTTACCATCATTGAAACGCTGCTACAGACCAATGCGGTACTTTTTATCTTAGACCCGAAGAATGCCGACCTTGCGGACCTGGGAACAGCTATGCCGAATGTCTATCATACAAAGGAAGAAATGATAAATTGCGTCAATTCCTTTTATGATGGTATGGTTTCACGCAGCGAAGAAATGAAACAGCACCCGAACTATAAAACAGGCGAAAACTATGCGTATTTAGGACTGGCGCCTCACTTTCTTATCTTTGATGAATATGTGGCATTTTTTGAAATGCTGGGCGCTAAGGAAAGTATGAATTTATTAAGTCAGTTAAAGAAGATCGTCATGCTTGGCAGACAGGCAGGCTATTTTCTCATTGTGGCATGTCAAAGACCGGACGCAAAGTATTTTACAGACGGGATACGTGATAATTTTAATTTTCGTGTTGGTTTGGGGCGTATGAGCGAACTTGGTTATGGTATGCTTTTCGGTTCTGATGTGAAAAAGAAATTCTTTCAAAAGCGTATCAAAGGGCGTGGCTACTGTGATGTGGGAACGAGTGTCATTAGTGAATTTTATACACCTTTAGTACCAAAAGGACACGATTTTCTAAAAGAGATTGGCAGGCTTGCAAGTAAAAGGCAGGTTCTGTTTGAAGAACAAGGAAAGGACAATGACAATGTGGTGGAATAACGAAAACAATGCAAGAAGAACGTACAGCAACAAAGCCGGTCGCGGTCAGCAGCGCGTACAAGACCGCGTCAGACCGGCGTGTTGTGGTGCAGGGCTTGCCCTGCGCCACCGTCATTGCCCCTCGGTATCTAACAGAGGGGCACAAAAAAACAGGAAACAGTCCAAAAAAGTCGTAAAAGACTGATAAACAGTGGACTTTTGCTTGTTTTAAGGCAAAGTGATAATGCCTATAAAATATCACATTTTATAAGATGGGAGTGATGATAACTGAATGATAAAGAGTGGTTAGAAGCATTTAAGGAAAAGCGAGCCTTATATGGTGTTACACAGTTACGGCTTGCGGTCATGGCAGGTATTAGCCGTGAGCATTTAAGCCGTATTGAAAGTGGCAAGGTATCGCTGACCTTAGAAATGAAAGAAAAATTATTGACAGCCTTAGAAAAATTCAATCCTGATGAACCGCTATTTCTTTTGTTTGATTATGTGCGTATTCGATTTCCCACAATGGATATAAAGCATATCATCAAAGATGTTTTAAGACTGAATATACAGTATATGTTGCATGAGGATTGGGCGTATTTCAGTTACACGGAACAATACTATATCGGCGATGTCTTTGTTTATACTTCTGCTGATGAAGAAAAAGGTGTTCTGTTGGAACTGAAAGGCAAAGGCTGTCGGCAGATGGAAAGTTATCTGCTTGCACAGGAGCGGAGTTGGTATGACTTTCTGATGGATTGTTTGGTTGAGGGTGGCATTATGAAACGCTTGGATTTGGCAATCAATGACAGAACTGGAATACTTGATATACCGGAACTGATTGAAAAGTGTAAAAATGATGAATGTGTTTCGGTATTTCGTCATTTCCGCTTCTATGCTTCCGGCGAGATTTCCCATCAGCGAGAACGCAACCACAAAGAAATGGGAACGACCATGTATATCGGCTCTATGAAAAGTGAAGTGTACTTCTGTATTTATGAAAAGAACTATGAGCAGTACATCAAGGCGGGTGTTCCGTTAGAAGAAGCACCTGTGAAAAATCGTTTCGAGATACGATTAAAAAATGAACGTGCCTATTATGCGGTGCGAGATTTGCTGACCTATTATGACGCAGAGAGAACGGCATTTTCTATCATCAACCGCTATGTGCGATTTGTAGATAAGGAAGAAAACAAGCCAGTCAGCGAGTGGAAACTGAATGAAAAATGGGCTTGGTTTATTGGCGAAGGCAGACCGCCTTTGAAATTGACAACAAAACCGGAGCCGTACACGTTAGGGAGAACATTACGCTGGATTTCAAGACAGGTTGACCCGACACTTCTTATGTTGGAAGAAATCGCAAAGAAAACAGGTGTCAATTACTTAAAAGAAATACGCCAGTACACAAAACTGACAGAAAAGCATGAGCAGATTATCCGTCAGCAGACAACAACGATAGAAGAAATCGTGTTAAGTGATGAAGAAAGGAATGAGAAAGATGTGGGTATTTTTTAAGGATTTACTGCTGGTATCTGTTGGAATGGGTATCGGCGTAGTCCTGATGTGTATATTACAAGTCGGCAAGGACGCTGACAATGTGATGAATGAATTAAAAGAAAATAAAGAAAGTGAGGAACAGTAAATGAATTTCGGGCAAAATTTGTATCAATGGTTTTTATCAAATGCACAGTCTTTAGTGCTTATGGCAATCGTAGTAATCGGTATCTATTTAGGATTTAAGAGAGAATTTTCCAAACTGATCGGTTTCTTAATCGTTGCTTTAATCGCGGTTGGATTGGTATTCAACGCCGGCGGTGTGAAAGATGTGCTTTTGGAATTGTTTAATAAGATTATCGGGGCATAGAAAGTTATTGTTGATGTAATATGTGAATGGTATAATATGGATATGTCAAAATAAAACTTTAGGAAGTGAAAAAATGATTGGAATATATTTAAGTGGTACGGGAAATACAAAACATTGCATTGAGAAACTGGTAGGATTGATAGATAATTCTGCAAAAGTATTTCCGTTAGAAATGCCTAATCTTATTGAGGAAATAAAGAAAAGCGACACGATTATTTTGGGATACCCGACACAATATTCAAATGCACCTTATATGGTAAGAGATTTTATAAAACAAAATAGTTCTTTGTGGAAAGATAAGAAAATATTTTGTGTAGCAACAATGGGTGCTTTTAGTGGAGATGGTGCCGGGTGTACTGCCAGACTATTAAAAAAGTATGGGGCTTCCATTTTAGGCGGACTTCATATAAAAATGCCCGACTCTGTATGTGATAGTAAACTACTTAAAAAGACACTTGAAGAAAACAGAGAAATAGTAAAGCAGGCTGATAAAAAAATAGAACTTGTTGCAGAAAAAATAAAACAAGGGCAATATACCAAAGATGGTATTTCCTTCTTCTCCCATCTAATAGGGCTATTTGGGCAAAGATTGTGGTTTTACAATAAAACAACAGGATACACGGATAAGTTAAAAATCAATCAAGATTGTATTGGTTGCAATTTATGTGTTTCCTTGTGCCCTATGAAAAATATTTCTATTCAAAATGGAAAGGCTGTTGCCGGCAATCAATGTACGATGTGTTATCGTTGCATTAGCCATTGTCCTAAAAAAGCAATCACGCTTTTAGGAAATCAGGTAACAGAACAATGTCAGTATGAAAAATACTGTGAATAAAATTCTCTAGTAAATTTGATATATTTATATACGCAAAGCAGTTAGTCTTTTAGATTGGCTGCTTTTTCTGTGCCTAAATTTCAGATTGGAGTGATGATATGAGCGATATTTTTAAGGATATGCAAATGAAAACAGGTTGCGAGTACATTTCCGACCTGCCCTCTCACAAGAGAATTGTTTGGAAAGAATTGAAAAAACAAAATCTTTCCCAGTATGACAAAAAACAGTTAGAGGATTTTTCCAACTATGTGTTTGGGTTATCCTATGACACTTTACAGGCTGTTATAAAGCAGCAGAAAGGACGTGAAAAACGAGTATGAAAGAATTACGTGTATGTATGGAAAGCGCGCTTCCTGATGAAGAAGTGAAAAAAGCATGGTTTACCTTGCCGATTGATGAAGAAGATGTATTAGAAAAATTGGGTGTTGATGTGGAAAGTGATGATTACCGCATTATTGAAACTGATGTACCATTCAAGACAGATATAAAAGAAAATACAAGCGTTTGGCGTCTGAATGATCTGTTCTATACCTTTCTTACGCTTCCTCATTTTATGCAGTTAGATTGTGAGTTATTGTTGGAACGATTGCCGAGTTTGGACTTGCTACACGCCTATCACGACGCAATCCATTTTTATGAGGGTGCTGTCAGCATGATCGAGGTGGCAAGGCGAAAAATGATAGAATACAATTCCGTTTCGGAAGAAGCCATACATTATATGGATTTAGAAAAGTTTGCCGGATATTTGGAAGAAAACGGACGCTTTCTAAAAACGGAGCACGGTATCTATCAGTTGCCGTAGGAATGAGGTGGTATGTATGACTGATGATATGCAGGTATATATCGCAAATCTTGGAAAATACAATGAGGGTTACTTAGTCGGCGCTTGGTTCTCTTTTCCCATTGATGAGGAAGATGTGAAAGAAAAGATTGGTTTGAATGAGAACTACGAAGAATATGCAATCCATGATACCGACAACTTTCCTATGGAAATCGGGGAATATGTTTCGATTGAAGAACTCAACCGTATGTATGAAATGATGGAAGATTTGCCGGAGTACGTTGTGGAATGTCTGGACGAGTTTGTCGGGCATTACGGCTCTTTGGAAGAAGTGGCGGAACATAAAGACGAGGTTTATTTTTACCCGGACTGTGAAACCATGACGGACGTTGCCTACTACTACATTGATGAATTGCAGACGCTTGGAGAAATTCCCTCACAATTACAAGATTATATTGACTATGAGGCCTATGGGCGCATGCTGGATATGGTTGGAACATTTATTTCCACAAGCCGAGGTATGTGCGAGATACCATATTAAAAGAAGAACGGATACGGACAGTCTGAAATACGGCTGTCCTTTCCTTTATAAAAAACACAATGGAAAGGAGTTTTAGTAAAAAGATATGAAGAAAATCAAAAGTTATACAGGAATATGGAACGTGGAAAAAGTGCTGTATGCTATCAATGATTTTAACCTGCCGTTTCCTGTTACCTTTACACAGATTACATGGTTTGTGATTACGGAATTTATCGTGATTGTATTTGCGGATATACCACCGCTTTCCATGATCGAGGGTGCTTTCCTCAAATACTTTGGTATTCCGGTGGCACTCACTTGGTTTATGAGCCAAAAGACTTTTGATGGCAAGAAACCATACAGTTTTCTAAAATCGCAACTCTGTTTTTATTTTCGACCGAAAGTAACGTATGCAGGAAAAGCCGTAAAACTGCGTACAGAAAAATTCCATGAAACGATTACGGCAGTAAGGAGTGTGAAGTATGTTCCCGATTAAATATATGGATAACAACCTTGTGTGGAACAAGGACAATGAGGTATTCGCCTATTATGAACTGATACCTTATAACTATTCTTTTCTATCTGCGGAAGAAAAATTTATCGTGCATGATAATTTCCGCCAACTGATTGCACAATCCCGTGAGGGTAAAATCCATGCACTTCAGATTGCAACGGAAAGTTCGATTAAGAATATTCAGGAGCAGTCAAAGAAATTAGTGAGCGGAAAACTTCGTGATGTGGCAATCCAAAAGATTGATGAACAGACAGACGCGCTTGTTTCCATGATTGGCGATACGCAAGTTGATTATCGCTTCTTTCTTGGATTTAAGTTAATGGTGCCTGATGAAACGCTCAATCTCAAAAATATCAAGAAATCTGCATGGCTGACGTTTCAAGAGTTTCTCCATGAAGTGAACCATACGCTGATGAATGATTTTGTATCCATGCCAAATGATGAAATCAACCGTTATATGAAGATGGAAAAATTATTGGAAAATAAAATTTCTAGGCGTTTTAAGGTGCGACGTTTGGAAGTGAGTGATTTTGGTTATTTGCTGGAACACTTGTATGGCAGAGATGGGATTGTCTATGAAGAATATGATTACCCATTACCAAAGAAGAAACTGAAAAAAGAAACGTTGATAAAAACGTATGACCTGATACGACCGACAAGATGTCTGATAGAAGAAAATCAGCGATATTTAAGGCTGGAACATGAGGACAGCGAAACCTATGTTACTTATTTTACGGTCAATGCGATTGTTGGAGAATTGGATTTTCCATCAAGTGAAATCTTCTATTATCAGCAGCAACAGTTCACATTTCCGGTGGATACTTCCATGACGGTGGAAATCGTGGAAAACAGAAAGGCACTCTCCACTGTTCGCAATAAGAAAAAGGAATTGAAAGATTTGGATAACCATGCCTTTCAATCCGGCAGCGAAACAAGTTCTAATGTGGTGGACGCTTTAGACAGTGTGGACGAACTGGAAACAGATTTAGACCAAACAAAAGAAAGCATGTATAAGTTATCCTATGTAGTACGTGTCTGTGCTGATGATCTGGACGAGTTAAAAAGGCGCGCTGATGAAGTGAAAGATTTTTATGACGATTTGAGTGTGAAACTGGTACGGCCTGCCGGAGATATGCTCGGACTTCACTCTGAATTTTTACCGGCAAGCAAGCGTTATATCAATGATTATGTGCAATATGTGAAAAGTGATTTCTTGGCAGGGCTTGGTTTTGGCGCCACACAGCAGTTAGGAGAAAACACAGGGATTTATATCGGCTATTCCGTAGATACGGGAAGAAATGTGTATCTCCAACCCTCACTTGCCAGTCAAGGCGTAAAAGGTACAGTTACCAATGCGCTTGCTTCTGCTTTTATCGGAAGTCTTGGCGGTGGAAAGTCCTTTTGTAACAATCTGCTTGTGTATTACTCTGTGCTGTTTGGCGGACAGGCAGTGATTTTAGACCCAAAATCCGAAAGAGGAAATTGGAAACAGACGTTGCCGGAAATCGCTCACGAGATAAACATTGTCAATCTGACAAGCGATAAAGAAAATGCAGGACTTCTTGACCCCTTTGTCATTATGAAAGATGTTGAGGACGGAGCGACTTTGGCAAAAGAAATCCTGACTTTTTTAACCGGTATTTCTACCCGTGACGGAGAAAAGTTTCCGGTGCTGATTCGTGCCATTGGTAAAGTCAAAGACAGTAAGCAGAGAGGACTTTTGAATGTGATAAAAGAACTGAGAAAAGAAGAAACGGTTATCGCAAACAATATCGCAGACCATATCGAAAGTTTTGTTGATTATGATTTTGCACAACTGTTATTCTCGGACGGTTCGGTAGAAAATGCAATCAGTTTGGATAATCAGTTGAATATCATTCAGGTGGCAGATTTGGTGCTACCGGATAAAGATACTTCTTTTGAGGAATACACGACCATTGAATTGTTGTCGGTGGCAATGCTGATTGTCATTTCTACCTTTGCTTTGGATTTCATTCACAGCGACCGTTCTATTTTTAAGATTGTGGATTTGGACGAAGCATGGGCGTTCCTCAATGTCGCACAGGGAGAAACCCTTTCTAACAAGTTGGTGCGTGCCGGACGAGCCATGCAATCAGGTGTTTATTTCGTTACCCAGTCTGCTTATGATGTATCAAAAGAAAGTCTGAAAAACAATATTGGCTTGAAGTTTGCATTTCGCAGTACCGACATCAACGAGATAAAACAGACCTTAGAATTTTTCGGGATTGATAAAGAGGACGAGAACAATCAAAAACGCTTGCGTGATCTGGAAAACGGACAATGCTTATTACAGGATTTATATGGCCGTGTCGGTGTGGTACAGATACACCCTGTTTTTGAAGAATTGCTCCATGCCTTTGATACAAGACCTCCGGTTTCAAGAGACGAGGTGGTGTGATGAATGAAAGATGGAAAGTTTCAAAGATAACAAAAAAGAATATCAAATCTATCAAACGATATATGACAAAACAAAAAGTATTGCGTTTTATCAAAATGACGCTTCTTGTGATTGGAATAACATTGATACTGCTCTCTTTACTTGGAACGGTGGCACAGGCGGCAGGATTGGTTGATGATACGGTCAGCGCAGAAAATCTCTACTCCAAATATCCGTTACAGAATTATACCCTAGATTTTTATGTGGATAATTCATGGGGCTGGCTGCCGTGGAACTGGCTTGATGGGATTGGAAAAAGTGTGCAGTACGGACTTTACTGTATTACCAATTTCATTTGGACAATCAGTCTATATTTAAGCAATGCCACCGGCTATGTCGTACAAGAAGCCTATAAACTGGATTTTATCAATGATATGGCAGACAGTATCGGAAAAAGCATACAGACCCTTGCAGGTGTCACGCAGAATGGGTTTTCTTCGACAGGATTTTATGTGGGATTTCTTTTACTGATTATCTTGATCGTGGGAATTTATGTTGCTTATACCGGACTGATAAAAAGAGAAACGAGCAAGGCATTTCATGCTGTGATTAACTTTGTGGTGGTGTTTTTATTATCGGCGTCTTTTATTGCCTATGCACCGGACTATATCAAAAAGGTCAATGAGTTTTCCAGTGATGTGAGCACCGCAGCACTTGATCTAGGCACAAAAATCATGCTTCCAAACTCGGACAGTGAGGGAAAAGACAGTGTAGATTTGATACGTGACAGTCTATTCTCTATTCAGGTGGAACAGCCGTGGCTGCTGTTACAGTTTGGAAATTCCAACAAGGAAGAAATCGGTGCGGAACGTGTGGAGTCCTTAGTATCCGTAAGTCCTGATGAGGAAGATGGAAAAACAAGAGAAGAAGTTGTGAAAACGGAAATTGAAGATAACGACAACACCAACCTTACGATACCGCAGGTCATCAATCGTTTAGGTATGGTGTTTTTCCTTTTGTTCTTCAATTTGGGAATTACGATATTTGTGTTTTTACTTACAGGTATTATGATTTTCAGTCAGATACTCTTCATTATCTTTGCCATGTTTCTGCCTATCAGTTTCCTGCTTTCCATGATACCGGGGTATGAAAGCATGACAAAACAGGCAATCGTGCGGGTGTTTAATACGATTATGACAAGAGCAGGCATTACGCTTATCGTAACGGTAGCGTTCAGTATTTCCAGTATGTTTTATAACATTTCCACAGACTATCCGTTTTTTATGATTGCATTCTTGCAGATTGTATGTTTTGCGGGAATTTATATGAAATTAGGCGATCTGATGAATATGTTTAGTCTAAATGCCAACGACAGTCAGGGAGTGGCGCGCCGTATCTTCCATAGACCATATATGTTTATGCGCCATCGGGCAAGAAGAATGGAACGCAGAATGACACGGGCAGCCTCTTTAGGCGTTGCGGCTGGTACAGGTGCGATGGCAGGAAGTATGGCAGGAAAACAACATACACAGGCAAATGAACAGCGTTCCCGTAATAATGTTTCCAAAGGCTCTTTCAAAGATGTTCCCCAAAAAGCCGGCGCTATGGTAGGCGCAGTGATGGATACGAAAAACAAAATGAAAGAGAAAGCCGGTGCTGTTCGTGAAAATATCAAGGATATGCCGTTGCAAGCGTCTTATGCGGTTCATTCCGTCGGCAGACAGGCGAAGGAAAGTGTTTCTGATTTTAAGCGCGGTATTGTGCAGGAACGAGAACACAGACAATCCGGTCGTGAGGAAAAGCGTCAGCAGCATAGACAGAACATTGCGGATAAGCGCATGGCATTACAAAAAATGCAGGAACAGTCTGGAATACATAAGACACATGAAAGACCGGTGGCGGTTTTCAAAGAAAATGCGTTAGAAAACAGGTCAAAAGTACAGGAAGTGAAACGACCGGTAACGAGCGAAAAATCAAATGCACCGGTTATAAAAAGACAACAGAAAATGAATGTGGAACAGATTGAAAAAGTAAGACCACTCTCCTCTTATGAGAAGAACCATCAAAATGATGGTGCAAATAGACACAGTATAAAATCACAATCGGTACAGACGGTGCAAAAATCACAGGTGCATAAGGACACAAACCGTAAGGTCGTATCAAAGAAAGGACAGAAGAAAAAATGAGATTAAAACAGGTGTTACTATTGGGAAGTCTGTTCCCTTTTCTACTGGCAGTAACGCTGTTCTTCGGTGTACTTGTGAGCGCGGATAATGATGATAGTGGCGGCGACTATTCTTCCGGTGTTACCGGAATGAATTTATCCGCAGAGGTGTTGAAACATCAGCCTATGGTGGAAAAGTATGCCAAAGAATACGGTATATCCGAGTACGTCAATATTTTATTGGCTATCATACAGGTGGAAAGCGGCGGTACAGCAGAAGATGTTATGCAGAGTTCAGAAAGTCTTGGGTTACCGCCTAATTCCTTAGATACAGAAAGTTCGATCAAGCAGGGGTGCAAGTATTTTGCGTCTCTGCTTTCTTCCTGTAAAGAACAAGGAATAACCGACATCAATGTGGCGATACAGTCTTATAACTTCGGCGGTGGTTATGTGGGATATGTTGCAGGCAATGGGAAAAAGCATACATACAATCTGGCGGAAAACTTTGCGAAAGATAAATCCGGCGGAAAGAAAGTAACTTATACGAACCTGATTGCCGTAAAAAAGAATGGTGGCTGGAGATATAGTTATGGCAATCAATTTTATGTGGAACTTGTCAATCAGTATCTTTATGTTACGCAGTTTGATGATGAAACGGTGCAGGCGATTATGAATGAAGCCTTGAAATATAACGGCTGGGAATATGTGTTTGGCGGTTCTTCCCCAACCACTTCCTTTGATTGTAGCGGACTGACGCAATGGTGTTTTGGAAAGGCTGGTATCTCTTTACCGAGAACAGCGCAGGCACAATATGACGCAACACAACATATCCCGATTGCACAGGCGAAACCGGGCGATTTGGTGTTCTTTCACAGTACCTACAATGCGGGAAGTTATGTAACTCATGTCGGTATCTTTGTTTCGCCGACACAGATGTATCATGCGGGAAGTTCCGGGATTGGATATACCGATTTGACAAGTAGTTACTGGCAACAGCATTTGATTGGCGCCGGACGTGTAAAACAATAGAAAGTGAGGATTTTCAAATGAAATGGAAGAAAAAGAAACAGACAGAAAATAAACAAGAAATGAAAGAAAAAAAGATACCTACCTTAAAAGTGGGTACGCATAAAAAATCTGTGATTGCCTTATGGGCAGTGCTGATCGTGAGTGTCAGTTTTGGAGTATATAAAAATTTTACTGCCATTGATATGCACACAGTCCACGAAAAAGAAACGGTACAACTTCGATTGAATGATACCAACGGGATAGAAAATTTTGTCAAGAATTTCTGTAAAGCCTATTACACATGGGATAACAGCAAGGAAACGTTGGAGAAGCGAACTTCTTCTATCAATGGGTATCTGACAGAAGAATTACAGGTGTTAAATGCGGATACCATCAGAACAGATATACCAACATCTTCGACCGTTAGTGATGTGCTGATCTGGAATGTGGAACAATCCGGCAATGATGAATATGAGGTATTATATGAGGTTGTGCAATCCATCAAAGAGGGCGACCAAACAAGAAGTGTGCGTTCTTCCTATATGGTTACGGTTCATGTAGATACAAAGGGAAATATGATTATCGTACAAAACCCTACCCTAGCGCCTATGATGGAAACATCAGACTATGAACCAAAGACGGTAGAAAATGACAGTCAGGTGGACGCGGATACAGTTAGCGACGCTACCGCATTTTTAGAAACATTCTTTAAGTTATATCCAACTGCAACGGATAAAGAACTTGCTTATTATGTGGAAGAAAATGTGATGGAACCAGTGCAGCGAGAATATCAGTTTGCGGAAGTTTTAAATCCCGTATTTACAAAAGACGGCGATAATATCAAAGTGAATGTATCCGTGAAATACTTGGATAATTTAACAAAGGCGGAACAGATTTCACAGTATGAATTGATACTTCATAAGGATAGCAACTGGAAGATTGTAGGATAAATGATATTAAAGCGTGTATGTCTGAAAAGAGGTACACGCTTTTCAAAAAACTTCAATTATTATGATAAGAGAGCCTTGAAAAAAATGGTCAATGACTTAAAATAATAATTGACCAGATTAGTCAAAGTGAGGTTGTTGCAATGAATGGATATGAGAAATTTTTAGAACTTCCTAATGAAAAACAATTAAGAATTATAAATGCTGGATTTGAATACTTCGGTAAATATGGGTATAAAGGTGCAAATACAGAAGATATTGCGAGCAGAGCTGAAATTTCTAAAGGATTGTTATTTTACTATTTTAAAAATAAAGAAAGTTATTATTTGTTTTTATGTGAATTTTGCCAAAATTTAATGCTGAAAAGTTTTCAAGAAACGAACTTTCAAGAAATAACAGATTTTTTTGAACTAATTGATTTTGCAACAAAAGCAAAACTAAAAATAATAGCTGAATATCCTTTTATAACAGACTTTTCGGTTAATCTCATTGCAGATAAAAGTATAAAACAAGGAAGTAAAAGTGAAGAATATGTAAACAATGCTATATATAATTCCTTTGATATTTATTTTAAGAATATTGACTTTACGCCATTTAAAGAAGAAATAGATGTAAAAAAAATATATCAAATGATGTTATGGTTGTCCGAGGGATACATAAATGAAAAAAAGAGAATGAATATGCCTGTAATTTTGGAAGATTTTTTAGTTGAATTTGCGTCATGGAAAGCACTGTTTAAAAAGATGTGTTATAAGGAGGAATATTTATGAATGTAATAGAAATCAACAATCTAACAAAAGATTTTGGAAATAATAAAGGAATATTTGATTTGTCCTTTTCTCTAAAACAAGGAGAAATTGTAGGCTTTTTAGGTTCTAATGGTGCTGGAAAGACAACGACTATCAGACATTTAATGGGGTTTATAAAAGCAAACACAGGTTCAGCAAAAATAGCAAATATGGATTGTTTTCACAATGCACATTTAGTTCAAGAGAAAATCGGTTATCTTCCGGGGGAAATTGCATTTATGGATAATATGACGGGAGAAGAATTTATTCAATTTATGGCAGATATGAAAAGCATTACAGATTTACAATATGCAAAAGAATTGATTGTATATTTTGATATTGATACAAAAATCAAAATCAAAAAAATGTCTAAAGGTATGAAACAAAAAATAGGCTTAATCATTGCATTTATGCAAGATCCGCCTATCTTGATTTTAGATGAACCAACAACGGGGCTAGACCCTCTTATGCAAACGAAGTTTGTTGATTTGATAAAAAAAGAAAAGGCTAAAGGGAAAACGATATTGATGTCATCACATATCTTTGAAGAAATCGAAAATACGTGTGAAAGAATTGTAATGATAAAAGATGGGCGTTTGGTGGCAGACGAGAATATAAATACTATGAGGAATAAAATGAATAAGCATTATGAAATTTCATTTTCAAATATGGAAGATGCAATTCATTTTCAAGAATTATATTCTACAAATAGTTATCGAAAAAACAATGTGGTGTATTTATTGTCAAATCAAAATATCAATCACTTAATTCGTGAATTAGGTAAATTCAATATTGAAGATATAAATGCAAGACACCAAACATTAGAAGAAGTATTTATGAAATATTACGGAGGTAGTGTAAAATGAGTATTCCATTACTAAAAATAGAGTTGAAATCAAACAGTAAAATTATTTTGTTATTTTTAGCGATTATTACTCTTTATGCTGGAATTATAACAGCCATGTACAACCCGGAATTAGGTGCTGGAATAAATGAACTTGCTAAGAGTATGCCACAGTTTTTCGCAGTTTTTGGAATGGAAAACCCAGGGACAACACTATTAGATTTCTTAAACAATTATTTGTATGGTTTTATCTTAATATTGATACCTTTTATATACATAATCTTAATGTGTTACAAATTAGTTGCTAAACATATTGATAAAGGTTCTATGGCATATTTATTAAATACGCATTATAGCCGCATTCAAATTATCCTTACTCAATTTATAGTTTTAGTGATTGGATTACTTGTTTTGGTCTGTTATGCAACTGGTTTGATTATTTTTATTAGTAATCTAATGTTTAAGGGAGAAATGGAAATTATAAAATTTTTGCTCGTAAATTTAGGTTTGTTCATACTTGAAGTATTTTTATCAACACTCTGTTTTATGTTTGCTTGTTTATTCAATGAACTTAAGTTTTCCATTGGACTTGGTGCAGGATTGGGAATGATTTTTTTCTTAGTACAAATGCTATCACAAGTGAGTGATGATATAGAATTTTTAAAATACTTTACCCCTTTAACACTATTCAGTCCAGAAAATATAATTAAATATGATATAGAAAGTTTTATGTATCTAGGCGTATTGTTGATTAGTGCAGTTGTGTTTTTTGTCATAACTATGAAAAAATTTAAAAAACGTGATTTGTCATTGTAAATTAAAAGACAAGTTATTAGCATTGCATGACTAAAAATGAGTTATAAAAAATGCTAAAAATAGGAGTTTGAAGTATCCATAATAAAAAAGTGAAATTTATTTCCAAACTGTAAGAAGATTGTAAGAAGTGGTTGTTATAATGAAACTGTAAAAGAAATATATGACAGGAGGTTTTTATTATGGCTATACTTGAAACAAAGGATTTGAAAAAAATATATGGTAGTGGAGAAAATGAGGTTCACGCTTTGGACGGCGTGTCGATTTCGGTGGAAGAAGGCGAATTTGTCGCTATTGTCGGTACATCGGGAAGTGGAAAATCTACATTACTCAATATGCTTGGCGGGTTAGACCGTCCGACGTCTGGTAGTGTTGTTGTTCGAGGAAAAGAACTTATGCAAATGAAAGACGAACAATTAACGATTTTCAGACGTAGAAATGTCGGGTTTGTTTTCCAAAATTACAACCTGCTTCCTATTTTGAATGTGTATGAAAATATTGTTTATCCGATTGAGATTGACGGCAGCAAGGTAGATAAAGAATTTGTCAGACAGATCATTCACAATCTTGGATTGGAACGCAAACTAAAAAATATGCCAAACAATCTTTCCGGCGGACAACAACAGCGTGTAGCGATTGCGAGGGCTCTTGCGACAAAACCGGCAATTATCTTGGCTGATGAACCGACCGGAAACTTGGACTCAAAAACAAGTATGGACGTTATTCTTCTTATGCAGTCTATCAGTAGAGAATTTAATCAGACAATCCTTATGATTACACATAATGAAGAAATTGCTCAAATGGCAGACCGCATTATCCGTATCGAAGATGGAAAAGTTGTATCGGGAGGTGTAGGTTATGCACGATAATCGAAATAAAGAGGTCATAAAACGTGTAGAAAAAGGTATGATGAAAGCCAACCGCACCCGTAACATTTTTGCGGTTGTTGCCGTTGCTCTTACAACGTTTATGATTACAACGATTTTCAGTTTGGGTATTAACTATAAAGAGAACATGGACTTAACGTCAGTTCGTACTTCCGGTACGAATGCAAATGTTTCACTTGCCATGCCGACAAACGAGCAGGAAAAAGAAATCCGTGATTTAGATTATGTAAAAACGGTCGGTACGCAATATATGATTGGCTCTGTTGCAGGGAAAAACGAAGCAGACCGCGACCTTGCGATTGCTATGCAATATTATGATAATACAGAATGGGAAAAGCATTATAAAGAAGCAATCAGCAATATCAAAGGGGAATACCCGAAAAAAGAAAATGAGATTATGTTGTCTGAGGACGCACTTTCTCAGTTAGGCATTAAAGAGCCAAAACTTGATATGGAAATTCCATTGTCCTATGTTTCAAAAGACGGAGAACAGAAAGATACCTTTACATTAAGTGGTTGGTTCCGTTCTTATACGGGAACAGGTATGGCATTTCTATCTGAAAGTTATTGTCAGGAACATGGATATACAATGCAAAACAGCGGTGTTCTTTCCATATCTTTAGACAATCCGAAAGATAATTTTTACGACATACAAGACGATATTACATTGAATGAAAATCAAACCTTTCAAGGCTCAGTTTCTATGTCATCATCAAGTGGATCTGTCTATGCAATGATTATTCTTTTGGTATTCTTTATCATTGGTAGTGGTTATCTTTTGATTTATAACGTACTTTATATTTCCATTTCAAGAGATACACGCTTCTATGGATTGATAAAGACATTAGGAACAACAGAAAAGCAAATCAAAACATTAGTAAAACGACAAGCGTTAACCTTTGGGTGTATCGGAATACCGATTGGTGTTATTTTAGCAGGTGTGCTTTCTTTTGGAATTGTTCCGGTTATTTTGGAAAATGCGTTTGATAGTGGAAAGTCTATTATGGACGCAGAAATGTTTTTCCACCCTAGTATCTTCATACTGTCCATTATTTTCTCTGCTTTGACCGTTTGGATTTCATGCAATGCACCAGCAAAAGTTGCAGGAAAGATTTCTCCGATCGAAGCGTTAAGATACCAAAATTTTGCTTCTACAAAAACAAAAAGCAGAAATTCTACCAATGGCGGAAAACTTCATGTGATGGCATACCATAACGTATTCCGAGATAAAAAACGTGCGTTCCTTGTGTTTATGTCCTTGTTTATGGGAATTACCATGATTTTAGGCGTAAATGGAATGATAGGAAGTATGAAAGCAGAAAATTATGTTGAAAAGTATATGGATTATAACTTTGAATACAGAGATGTTCAATTTGAACAATATGAGCAGCCTAATAAAGAAGTACCACAGTTTGATGAACAGTTTGTAGAACAGATTAAGCAAATCGACGGTGTTAAAAATGTAGATATTCAAAAAACAGTATGGGGCGGTATTGCTTTTGATGAAGCAGATTTAGAAGAATTTATGAAAATCAAATATGAGGACAGCAGGTATAAAACTGAGGGGCAATCGTATCAAGAAATGGTTGCAGACCTTAAGAAGTATGCCAATGCCGGCGATTATGGTTGCTATATTACAACGCTCGATGATAAAGCCGTAGAAGAATACAATACCGAACACCCAGATACACCGATTGATATAGAAAAGTTTCAGCGTGGGGAAACGGCAATTTCAGGAATGGATACGGAATATAATGCACCGAATACCGCATTGGTAGGAAAAACATTATCTTTGACTGCGGATAGTCCAGACGGTAAAGCAACGGATTTTTTGATTGATGGTTCCTTTTATTTTGGAGATTATGAGAATAATCTTTCATATAGTATGGATCAGCGCAAAGATATTTCTATTGTACCGGATATTATCTATGTCAGTGAAGCAGGTATGGAACGTTTGACAAGCGCACCTATTATTTCAGGAATTGGTATTGACATTAAAGATATGAATCAATTAGAAGAAATTGACAGTGAGTTACAGGCATTGAATGGTACATTGACAAAGACAGAATGGAGTTATCAAAGTCCGGTTGGAATAATAGAAGAATTTAATCAAATGAACTATTCTATGAATTTATTGGGTAACGGCGCAGCAGTTCTGTTGATTGTAATTGGATTGATTAACTTTATCAATGTTATGTTGACAGGTGTGGTTGCAAGAAAGAATGAATTTGCAGTCATGGAAAGTATTGGAACTTCTAAAAAACAGATTAAGAAGATATTGACCTTAGAGGGCGGTATTTACGCACTTGTAACGACAGGTCTTATTATGACACTTGGCAATGCGTTTTTACTTCTTGTTGCAGACGCAGTTCCGCACATAGCAGACTATGCAAAATTTGAATATCCATTTGCTCTTGTAATTTGCTTGATATTTGCTATATTTATCATATGTCTAAGTGTTCCGGCGATCGTATATCGTGCGGTTTCAAAAGAAACAGTCATTGAACGCTTACATGACTTAGGAAATTAGTTTTACACACAGGGCAGATATTTCTAACCTCTGCCCTGTTATTTTGATATGAGGTGGTGGTTATATGGCAAATATATTTTTATTAGAGGACGATAAGATTTTGAGTAAAGGGATTTCCATTGCATTGGAAAAAGACGGACACCATGTTACAACGGCATACGGTTATGTAGAAGCATTACAAAAATATACATTGAAAAAGTATGATCTGTTTTTGCTTGATATTAACCTGCCCGATGGAAATGGTATGAACTTCTGTCAAAAAATCAGACAGACCTCACAATTACCGGTGCTATTTTTAACCGCAAATGATACAGAGGAAGATATGCTAAACGGCTATGATGTGGGCTGTGATGATTATATCTCCAAACCTTTTTCTATTGATGTTCTGCGAAGAAAAGTATCTGCAATATTGAAAAGAACGATTACAGAAACAGCACGGATACAGTATAAAGATTTGGAAATGGATATGGAAAAATGCCTTGTGGTATTACATGGAGAAGAAATCCATCTTAGTGTAACGGAATATAAGCTGCTCTGTTATCTGATACAGCACAAAGGAACGGTTGTTACAAAAGCAATGCTGCTGGAGAATTTATGGGATAAGGACGGCAACTTTATTGATGATAATACCTTGCGCGTGAACATCAAACGATTAAGACAAAAACTAAAAGACGATAATCAAGAATATATCGTAACGGTATTCGGGATTGGTTATACGTTCGGAGAATAAACATGAAGCATTTTAAGTATATCAGAAAAATTCTTATCATTTTAGAAGTGATGATAGCCATTGCACTTGCCATAGTCCTATGTTTTATCCCGATAGATATTTTCGTAAAAGCAGGATTGCTGGTTGGAGTTGCTATCTTCTTTCTCGTATTTTATTTATTAGACCATTTGCACAACCGCTATCTTGATGACATGCTGGAAGAACTGACCTTTTTGATTGAAGAATTGGTTGGCAAGCAGGAAGTAAAAGTTTTTTCGGAATTAGAGGATACCTTGCTTTCACGACTGCAGCACCAACTTTTGAAACTGCGTTCTATCTTGATAACACAAAATAAATTATTGGATAGTGAAAAGAAACAGATTAAAGCATTGATTTCAGATATATCTCATCAGATTAAGACGCCGGTTGCTTCAGCGAACACGTTCGTACAATTATTAAATGATGATACGTTATCGGAAGAAGAACGCAAAGAATATATTGCCATCTTACAACTATCACTTGAAAAATTAACGTTTCTAGTCAATAGTCTTGTGAAGATGTCTCGTTTGGAAAGTGGCATTATTTCATTGAAACAGGAGAAAAACAGTCTGAATGATATTATCTTACAGGCAGTCAAATCGGTGTATTCCAAAGCAAAAGCAAAGGATATTATGCTTGTGTTTGATTGTGAACAAGATTATACATTGTATTTGGATTTTAACTGGACGGCAGAAGCCATCACGAATGTATTGGATAATGCAGTGAAATATACGCAAAACGGTGGAACGGTTCGTCTGAATATGACCGAGTATGCGTCTTATCTTCGCTTGGATATTACAGACAATGGAATTGGCATACCGGAAGAAGAACAGGCACAGATTTTCAATCGGTTTTACAGAGGGAAATATTCTACCGGTGTTGATGGTGTCGGGATCGGTTTATATCTGACCCGCGATATTATGACGAAACAAAAAGGATATATCAAAGTTATTTCAAATGACACGGGAACTACATTCTCTTTGTTTTTTCGATTGTATGTGGAAGAATAACAGATAAGCAGTTTTATGAAGTGCTTTAAGGGGGCTTGTATTATGGAAAGCTTTAAGAACAGTTCTTTACAATCAAACTCCACCTAACAGCACCCTATTAAAAATTGAATATATTTCGGCTTTTATGGCTCGTACAAACTATATGTTTTGTGCGGGCTTTTTTCATGACCGAAAAACTTTTTTAACTTTTTTTCAAAAAAATCATACAAATCACACTTTGCCGGACAGTGTTATGCGGAAAGAGGGAGATACCAACTTTTGCACAATGCAGAAAGGGGGTGTGATGATGAAACCGACTTCTTTTGAGGACGCTATTCGTTTACAGTTCGATACATTGATGAAGAAAGTCATTGACAAGACAATTAAGAATTATGAACGCAGTTTAACACGTAGAAATAAACGTGAAGTTCTGTTCTGTGAACTACCGGAGATTATGGTTCAGTCCTTTCCTGTCTTTGATGAATATGATTTAGATGTTGCTGATTATGATGTTTACGGTATGACAGCGCATGTATGTGATAAAGAATTATGCAACGCATTAGATCAGCTATCAGAAAAAAGGCGAAATACCATATTGTTGTTCTATTTTCTTGATATGTCAGATATTGAAATAAGCGAATTGATGAATATTACACGTTGTACTTCGTACACGCGTAGAATGACTGCTTTAAGGCAAATGAAAGAGATTTTAGAAAAGGGGAAATGATTTCATGGAAAAAGATGTTTCAAAGTGTCCGCCCTATCGCCTGATTTCATCAGCAGCGAACGGCGACGAAAAAGCAATTCAGAAAATCTTAGATTTCTATGATAACTACATATCCGCTTGTTGTATGCGGAAACTGTATGACGAATATGGAAATGTTCGTATGGCAGTAGATTTAGAGTTAAAAGGACTTGTGTGTCATGCCATGATACAGAAGATAAAAGCCTTTGAAGTAGAAATCAAGTAGTGATTATCAACAGGGTGTGATTTACCACTTCTCTCTTTCCCGCCCTGTCCATTCGTTTATCACTCTATGAAAGTCTGTTGGAAACAATAGATTTTCATAGGCTGACAAGCCGACTGTTCTTTGAAAACTGAATAAAGCCGACAGGCACGTTTGCTGTGCAGTGAGCCATCAGATTTTATACGCCATGACCTTTTTATTAAAAGTGAGCGAAATCTATATTGATCTGGGAACAGCCTTTGGAAAAGTTGTTCAGCCACGACCTGTGCAGCAGGATAATGATACGCCCGCATGGTGCGGTTCTGCCCATAAGAATGGGAATAGTTGAAATACTAGCGGAGCTTTCCAAAGCCGTCTGTCTGCTTAGAAAATACATCACGAAAGAAACTTCTAATATGTTATAATGAGAGTACAATTTTTATACTTGAAATATGATGATGTGGGAGTTGGAAGTGATGAAAATATTATATGTTACCGATTTGCATGGAGATAAAGAGAAGTACAAAAAGACGTTAGAGATTGCTATCGAAAAACAAATTGATGTGATTGTCAATGGTGGAGATATGTTGCCAAAGCAGTGTAACAGACACTTGGAACAGCCAGTCTTTATCAAACAATTTTTAAGGGAATACTTCAAAGAGTTGCAGAAACATAACATCAAGTATCTTGCTATGCTTGGAAATGATGATTTACTGGCTGTTGATGATTTGTTTGATACAGTTTGTAATGAATTTCCAAATGTTTACAATATAGCAGGAAGAAAAGTGAATATTAACGGATTTGAATTTATTGGTATGAACTATATTTTAGACCACCCTTTCGGTTGTAAGGATAGAGTGATTACAGAAATTGATTATGTGCCACAAAGACAGTTAAGCACTTTTGCAGGAACTTCTAATGAATATGACTATGACAGAATTTATAACTGGTTGGAATATTCCAAAACAGAATTACCTTATATGTGTGATGTTCTCAATCAATTACCAAAGCCAGACAATCCGCAGAAAACTGTGTATATCATGCACATGCCACCGGCAAGGTTGCGATTGGGACAGTTGCTTTATCAGGACTTGGATATAGGTTCTGTCGATATTTACAATTTTCTTAAGGAAAGGCAGCCATTGTTTTCTCTGCATGGACATATACACGAAAGTCCAGATACCGAAAAGGGAAAATGGTGCAATCAGATAGGTAATACAATCTGTATTCAAACAGGCCAAACAGAACTATTTGCCAGTGATATGGTATATGCAGAAATTGATTTGCAACATCAGGAATTTAGGCGTGAAGTAGTCAAAGTGAAATAAACAAGAGGAACACCAGAGATGGTGTTTTTTCTTGGCTCGAAATGAGGTGCAGTAATGGAACAAAAAGTAAAACAGGATATGTTGAAGATAAAAGATACAACATTTTACATTACTTCTGTTTTCTCTGGAACAGTAGATTTACAGTCTTTGATAAAAAGATTGATACGAAGTGAGATTGAACAGAAAAACGGTATGAATTAAAAACAGCAGAACAAACGGCTGATATATGACGGAAAGCGTGTTATAATTGAATAGTAAAAAGATGTTTGTTTGCTGTTGGAAAGGAGCAGAAATGTTAAAACAGCAGACAAGATTAAGAGTTAGATTATATGCACGTTTATCAAAAGATGATGGAGACGCTGATAAGGAAAGCAACAGTATTAAAAATCAGTTGCAGATGTTACGCTATAATGCAAAAGAGAAAGGATTTATCGTTGTCGGCGAGTATGTAGATGATGGTTATTCAGGAACGACATTCAATAGACCTGACCTGAACCGTATGATAAAAGACGCTATGGAAGATACGGAACCGAGTGGAATTATGGTAAAGGATATGTCAAGATTTGGTCGTAACAATGCCATGTTCATGTATTATGTAGAAGAAATCTTCCCGAACAATGATATTTTGTTTATTGCATTGAATGATGATGTTGATACAAGATTTGATGAAAACGAAATGATGCCTTTTAAGTCAATTATGAATGAGTATTATGCTCGCGATACATCAAAGAAAATTCGTAGTGTCAAGAAAACAACAGCCTTGAATGGCGGCTTCTGTGGTTCATTTGCTCCATACGGATACAGATTAGACCCGCAGAATAAGCAGAAGTTACTGATTGATGAAGAAACAGCGCCTATCGTCAAGCGTATTTTTGAATTATCAAAACAAGGAAATGGTATTCATCAGATTGCTAGAATATTGTGCGAAGATGGAATTTTAATTCCGAGAGCATACAGGGCAATGAAAAACGGTACTTTAGAAACAAGTACAGGTTTTAAGTTTCCTACGGACTGGGTAGCAAAAAATGTGAAAATGATTTTAGAAAATCAAGTATATCTTGGACACATGGTTTCGCATAAAACACAAACAAAATCATTTAAGAACAGAAAATTGGTGCCTGTTCCAAAAGAAGATTGGATTATTGTTAAGAATACACATGAACCTATTATTGATGAAGATACCTTTGAATTGGTACAGAAGTTCATTAGTGTAAAGAAACAGCCAAATAAAACTAGAAAGCCGAATATGTTTGTAGGACTTGTGAAGTGTCCGGATTGTGGGCGCAATATGGCATTGAGTGGCCGTGCTGACAGTAGTAGATGGCTACGTTGTAGAACTTATACAAGAAATACAAACTTGTGTACTTCGCATTCTATATCGTATAATGCTTTACAGCAGATAGTAATGAATGATATTCAAAAGCATATAAAAAATATGGAAGCCTTAGGCGATCAGTTTCTCGAAGAAATGAAAGAATTGAGTGAAAAAGGTGGAAATGAAAAAATTCAGCATTTAAAACAAAGTTTAGAAGTTGCTGAAAAAAGGATTGAAGAAATAGACAATGTCATTATGAAATTGTTTGAACAGAACGCTTTAGGTAAGATTTCTGATGAACGTTTTGAAAAGATGTCTATATCATACGAGAATGAACAAAGCGAATTGAAGTTGAAAAGAAATGACTTAAAGGATAAAATCGAGTCAGAAGAAAAGAAAACCCAAAGTACCAACCAGTTTTTAGAAACTATTCGTAAGTATGAAAATGTAACAGAATTAAATCGTGCTATGTTGGTGGAACTGATAGACAGCATTTATGTGTATCAGGCAGAGGGAACAGGACAAGAAAAGACTCAAAAGGTGGAAATCAATTACAGATTTCTAGCAGGTTCTCAATGTGGTATTGCATGACGGTAACGGTCGTACATCGAGGTTGATTATGAATTATCAGTTGATGTCGAAAGGTTTTTTGCCTGTATCTATTGCAAAAGAAAACAGATTAGACTATTACAATGCTTTGGAAGACTATGCGGTAAATGGAAATCTAAATCTTTTTGCCGATTTGATTGCAGATTTGGAAGAGATACAGTTGGATAATTATATCGGAATGATTTGTTAAAATAAAGCGATTTGGTAAATAGTGGTTGTTTTAATTTTATAGTGCCAGTTGAAAGAATAGAAAAAATATTAAAATGTTTGATAATAATAGGAATGTTTGTTATAGTTAAGTTGAATGAAGAAGACTACGGTCATTCGGCTCGTAGTTCGAGTTCCTAAATAAGAGTTGGTTCGCTCTTCCGAATAGGTTGAAAAACTGAACACAAAAGAACTTTATAAAAGAAGACCCAAAAAATTTCGAGGAAAGAAATAGAGTTAGCGAAAAATATAGAAAAGAGTATTGGGAAAAATTTGGTACATAATATGAAAACATTAAATCAATATATGGTTGAACAATTAAAAAATGACGAGTTTAGAAAAGCATGGGAGCATTCACAACTTGAACTTGATGTAATACGTGCAATAGTTGATTCTCAGAACTTAACAAAAAGGAATTTCTTTCCAACTGAAATGAGTATAGCCAGTAGGGATATATTCATGCAAGGCGGTAGGGCAAACGGTAGTGCGGCAGAACATGATAGAGAGTAAATTTAAGATATGAAGTATAAAAGTAGAGGAAGAATAACCTCTACTTTTTTAGTTATGAAATGAAAAATTCCTGATATTCATTTAAATTTTAATTAAAATATTGCATATAATAATAGTGAGATATATAATGATATTAAGAAAGGAGTTGAAATTATGAATGTATCATTAATTGATTTTACAAAAAAATTAGTACCTATTTCTGATTTTAGTCAAGGAAAGGCTGGAAAAATTTTTACAGATGTTGCTGAAAATAATAATGAATATATTATTTTAAAAAATAATCAACCAACGGCGGTATTAATATCTTTGCAGGAATATGAAGATACACAAAAAAAGGTATCTAAATTGGAAAGATTATTGGAAAGACTTGAAAACATTAGATTGTTAAAAATAGCAGAATCGAGGGTAAATGATAAAGGTTCTTCTTTTGAAAAATTTGTAGAAGAGGAAGGAATTTCTATGGAAGAATTAGAAGAATTAGCAGAAAGTGTGGAACTTGAATAATGTCATGGAAAATACACATAATAGATGAAGCGAAGAAGGACTATCGGAAAATCGAAGGAAGTGTGCGGAAACAAATTTTAGCAGGTATTATTAAAGTGTCAAAAGCACCTTTGCCAAATCCCAATGGATATGGAAAGCCACTCGGAAATAAAAACGGTAATAACTTAATGGGATTTTTTAAAATTAAATATAGAGGAATTGGAATTAGGGTTGTTTATACATTAGTATTAGAGGAAAGTATAATGAACATTGTTGTGATTTCTCAACGAGATGATAATTATTGTTATGATTTGGCTGCTAAATTGTATGAAAAGTATGGAGAGGAAATTTTTGAAAATGTATTTGATGATTTTTAGAGAGAATTTAATTTATACAGAGAAATAGTGTGGCAGAACATGACAGAGAGTAAATTTAAGATATGAAGTATAAAAAGTAGAGGAAAAAATAACCTCTACTTTTTTTGTGTGTGAAATTCATAAGATTTCATTCGATGAGTGTCTGATTCGATTTGATTTACGTCTTCTTTTTCAAAGTCTGAATTTATGATGTGCATTAGAGCGTGTTGGTAAGCCTCCATTTGTTGTGCAGCGTTTAAACGTGCATTGATAAAAATAGAGAAACTTCCGTCAGGATTGGAAACAACCTGTTCTTTGACAAGGTAATCCATATCAATAAGATGTACGCCGATATATTCATTCAGTAAGGGGTTGTACATAATACTTATTTGTTTTCCTGTTCCTCCAGTTTTTTCATAAATTCTAAATGTGCCTTTAGACGTTCCGGAGGCATTTTTCTAGACATATCAAAAAGGGAACGTAAATCTTTGTTTTCAAAAATCTCCTGTGCGATTTCAGCGGTTTCATCATTTAAGTAATAAGTTTCGCCACCCTCTTTTTCTTTTCCAGTAGTAAGGTATTCGAGAGAAACGTTAAAATAATCTGCAATTTTTTGCATTTTATCTTGCTTTGGAGTACTTATTCCTGTTTTCCATGAACTAAAAACAGATTGAGCAATTCCGGTTTCTTTAGATACCTTATAAGTAGATACGCCATGTTTTTGTAGTAATTGTTCAAAAATTTCGTACATTTTTAGTCACCTTTCACAAAAAATAATTACTTCTATAATATGAAGTAAAAAGTGTTGACACGGACTGAAACATGATGTATACTCTAAATATACTTCAATAATATGTAGTAAAAAATAAAAACAAGTCATATTTCAGATGTGTAGTTACTTAAAATCTCAGTAAAAGTATAACACAAAAGTGAAGTATAAGCAAAATAATTAAGGGGGTATAAGATGTACGAAAAGTTTTTGTATTTGTTGGAAGTAAACGAAGTGACAACATATCGAGTGGCAAAAGAAACAGGCATATCGCAGACATTGTTTACGAACTGGAAACAAGGCAGAAGTGAACCAAAGTTGTCAACGTTACAGAAGATAGCAAAATATTTTGGTGTAGGCGTAGAATACTTCCTTAATTAGATTTGCGAGAGAACCTTGAAAACAGAATATGCGTATTACTGCGACGTAGAACAGAGTACAGGTAAGACATCCTGAAGAGTGCAAAGCCGAACAAAGCCGGCTAAAAATGTCAAAGAATTTTACTTTTCGGTTTAAGAAAGGGAACTTAAAGCCGAGTGCGTCAAAGCAAAAAGTAAATTTGTGCGAAAGCACAGTAACTAATAGGAATACCCATATTCCCTAACCAAAATCTCCATAACAGTGGGTATTCCTTAATTAAATGGAGAAATAGAATGGAGGAAAATGTTATGAAGAAGATTAAAAATTTTTTGCAAGAGGATAATGCAGTGGAAATGGCATCTGATTTAGAGATATATAAAAAGATTAAATTTGAAAAGGAAGAGTTGCAAAAGGAACTGGAATATATGAGTAATCAGGTGATGAGTCCCAAGCAGCATGAGAAGATGAAACCTGTAAGAATGAGTTATTTAGAAAAATGCAGGGAAGAAGACAGGTTAGCGAAAAAGATTGCAGATTTGTTAGTAAGAGAATTGGCAGGATAAGGAGTTCGCTATGGTTGGAATAATGAGTTTGTTTGTGGCTGCTATCTTTCTTTTCCTTTTTGTGCGTACTTTTAAACATTCTGAAGTAACATATGATGCCGGTAATAGACGGTATAGATATTGGGTAGATATTTTTTTAGTGAATGGAGAAAAGCATCAGATAATAGTTTTTTCTGATACCATTTACAAAAACGTGACAGAGTTGTTAGAAAGAGGAAATATATTAATAGATTTCAATAAGAAATTGGTCTTTAATGAAGACGGCTATAGGAAAGAAGTATTGATGAAAGATGTTTTGCTGATGCAGATGAGGAGTGAGGTTCGGTAAAGAAAAGGTGATAAAAACTGGTAAAATAGAATGATTTTATTTACGTTAAGTTGAAAAAGTATAGGTAAATGTGTAATAATAGAGAAAGGAAATAAAATATGGTTATTTTGGTAAGTGTGTTAATATTAATATTGGTATTTATGATTGTTGTTGAAGCGATAATAATTTTTCAATTAGGTCGTTTATATAAGAGGCAGTTAGTAAAATCTGAATTATTAAGTGATATTATAGAGAGGTTTGATAAAAATGGAAAAAATATTGATACAGGGAACTTCATCGGATGCTCAAGCGGAAATAAAGAAGATTTTTAAAGATGAATGGAATTTGAGATATGTTACTATGTTCTTTGAAAAAACTAATTTTTTGATGACAAAATATATGCTTTTATCGAATTCAGTTCATTTAATTTTGGAAATGAAAGACGGGACACAAATTCAAGTGGAATCTGCAAATTGTGGATATAAAGGCGAAGGACCGAGAGCAACAGTTTCTATTCTAGAAAAGTTTGGTTTAGAGGTATCTGAAGTAGCGGATGTAATATATAGTAATGATGCGGTTAAATTTGTTGTAGAAGATGGGAAAATTATATGGTCTACTTTAAAAACGGATTATCTTTTTTATCCTAGAATTAGAGAGTGTGCAGAAGACAGTAGTTTTTATAATAAAATACCTGTAGATAGAAATGTTAGAGTAGATTTAGAAAAACGGAAAGTGTTATTATATAATCCACAGAGAGTTTGTTGGGGTGGATTTATGAATATGCTAACCCAGTTGAAAAACATGGAAATGGAATATTATTTTGGAGCAAATAGTCCGTTAGAAAATGGCTTGTATTTAGGAAAAGGCTTTAATCGAGAACTTTTATGTGGAGTGGATAAACCGGATATAGAAGGAATTGAACACGTAAATCTTGTTTTTTATGGAGAAGATATTAGAGTAGTGTGTTTGATTGATAGAACCTATGAACAAGAGGTAGTTGAGAGTGTATATTTAGGTCTTACTGGAGAGCGATTATTCAAGAAGCCTAATAGTTTAATTGTGAAAAAGAGGGATATTTTTCAAATGCTTTGGGAGAATCTTTTTACAGAAAAAAATAGTAAAATTCATGGCAAGAAAAAAATTAAGCAACGTGAATTGGGCAATGGATTAGTAAGGAGAGAAATTTAATGCTGGAGATAATAAAATTTTGGGGAGAAAAGTTTGTGATTCCCATTATAGTTACTACATTAGGTTTTATTATTCAATATTTTTTTTCTTCTAGACGAGAAAGAAAAAATCAAATTTCTCCTATGTATGTTTCAGAATTGACAAGTGCTGAGCAAGTATTAGCAATTCAACCTAAAATAGCAGAAGCTATTATTTATTTTTATAATTGTCCGCCTCAAGAAATGGATGGCATAAATATAGATGGTTTGGATATAAATTTGGTTTTTAAGCAAATTACTGTAGAACAATTAAAAGAAAAGGTTCAAGAGGGTAAGCATATGATCTATGGCTTTGAGAAGTTAGAGTATAACTCAATACAAATCATGCGTTTTGTGTATGGTAATGGAACTATCGTAGACACAGATAATAAGGTAGTCCCAAGTTTTATTTGTAAAGACTGTAAATGCTGTTTTGTATGTCCTGAAAGTGATGCTCCTTCAAGTATGATGGGGCAATATATGAATTATCCTATAAAATATGTAGTAGAAGGTAAAACAAGTGGAATTTCAAAACCTTACATAAAGAATAAGAGAAAATTTAGACGTGATAGATAGTGGAAAGAGAGAAATAGCAGGTTCGGTAACCTGTTATTTTTTTGTGAAAATAAAGAGGACAGTGGAGCATGGTCTTAACTGCCATACCCCAACCTCACATGATAAGTTCCTCTATTATATATACAATCTTTGGAGAGAAATCTGACGTCAAAAATAAAAAAAGTTGAAAGGGTGATGAAAAAAATCGGTGTTTTTAAATAGTGACTTATGAATTTATAATAATGAAAAGGAGAAAATGGATGAGTAAAAAAGAAAAGGTATTGAAAATTACTTATGAAGTTCTAGGACAAATGATAGGGAGTATCATATTAGTATTCGTCTTTTTGGGAATAGGTTATTTATTAGATGTTATGCAATATTTAAGAAAAGAGGAATTCGTAATAGGTCTTTCGTTGTGGTTACTAATAGGAGTACCAATTTTTACAGCAGTTAGAATATAATAGAAATGGTGTTATAAAAATAAGTAGTTACAATAGCAGAGATAATTGTAATAATTATAGGTAGGACAATGAAAGAAGAATCTTGGTAGGACGAATTGGAAGAACTATTGTGAGGATTAATGATAATATTAACAGAATCAATAATGAAAGTGTTCTTTTGTGTTTTGTTTTCTTTTTCGGGAAAGAAAAAGGCTTTGATTAAATCAATGAGATTGAATAGTAATTCTGAAAGTTTAATTAAGAAATTTAGCATAGATTTTCTCCTTTGGTATATATTTTTGAGGAACATACATTACAAGCAGTAATAGCAAGAGTGGGATATATTACCTAGTTTGTAAAAATAATAATTCCTCTACTATATATACAATCTTTGAAGAAATATCTGACGTCAGAATATGAAAAAATTAGAAAAATTTTATAAAGGGGTGATGATACATATGATTGATTGAAATAATAGATTATGGTATACTGAAACAGCAATAGATTTAATTGAAAAGTTTTTTGAAAATCAAATCAAAACTGTAGAAGTATATACATTTTATTTGTAATATATAGAAAGGGGACTGTTATGCTGAAGGATAAAATCAAGGAAAAGATAATGTATATATCATTTCAGGAACGAAAAAAAAGAGAATATGAAGCCTACAGTCAGAAAATACAGTATTTGAAAAGTTTGACATCGGAGCAACTGGATGCAGAGTATGTTAATACAAAGGCAAGGTATGAAAGTAAGAAAAGTATGCTTTCTTTAGTTGTCGTAACAGTTATTCTAGCGATATTAATGGAAGTATGGAAGTACTTTTTTGATTTTGTGAAGCGAGTAATTAGTTTTGCTGAAAATCAGATGCCCAATGAATTTGAAATAGCAAAATTAGGAGTTTTGCTTTCAGTAATCTTGGTGATTTTTTTAACAGTTATTGTGGTATCTGTTTTGATAGGTTATGTGAAAGAATTACGAGAAATTTATAGTTATCTTCTTATGATTGAAGAAGTACGAAAGAATACAGGACATTAATAAAAGGGGAAAAGATGGATATATTGAAAAAAGGTATAAAAATGTTAAGTTTAGAGTTGATTTATTTAATAGGTACAGTAATATTTTTAATATTCTTAAATAAGTTAAATCATGAACTTATAGCGTTAAAATTGAACGTATGGGAAATCCTTATATATAAAAATAATTTGCCGATACTATATTTTGTGATAGCATTGATTTTGATAGTGTTAGGTATATGTTTGCTGATTAGGAGAATACGACTTATTAAAAAAACAAGATATGAATTTGATGAGTTGGTGATAAGTATATTAGGAATTGTTTTAATTTTTATTTGTATACCTTTAATTATAAAAAATATATATATTCCGATTTTGAGAGCAATTATTATAGTGGTAGGTGCAATAGCAGGAATGGCATATAGTGGTGTTAATGGTTCATAAAATATTTTCTTTCTTGAATAATGTATTTGTAAAGTATAGGAGGGAAAGCGGATGAAAAAGAAAGTTGTAATCGCATTGGCAATTTTACTCACAGTTGGCAGCGTTACTGCCGGAAGTATTGCTATGAGTAATAGTTCAGATGTAGGAAAGAAACCGGATAAAAAAATAGAAGTGGTTTCTAATAAAGAAGATGACAAGAAACAGACAGATGAAAATGTAACAGATGATGAAAACGTTCTACCGGAAATTGAATCGGAAGAACAGTCTGAAGCAGATAACACAAGTTCTGCATCAGAAGAAGAGAAGGCAGACAAGACGGACAAAAAGAAAGAAAAACAGGATGAGAAAAAGTCTGAGAAAAAAGACGGTAAGAGTAAAAAAAGTGATGTTCAAAAAGTTTCTTCTACAACTACAACATCAAGTAAACCTGCCACAAATAAACCGTCTACATCTAAACCGTCCTCTTCAAAACCAAGTAATAGTACCAATACAAGTAAACCAAGCAAGCCAAGTCATACACATAATTGGGTAGCAAGTACAAAAAAGATACATCACGATGCTGTAGGTCATAATGAGAAAGTACTTGTAAAACCGGCATGGACAGAAAAAATTCCAAGATATAAAGATAAAGTAATTAGTATATGTAATACTTGTGGTGCAGATATTACAGGAAATACTAGAGAACATACGAAGAAACATACATTAGCAGGAGAAGGTGGAAGTTTTAGAACAGAAACAAAACCAGTATTTAGTCATTATGAAGAGGTAAACCATCCGGCACAGTATCGGGATAAATGGGTGGTAGATAAACCGGCATGGACGGAAACAATCACAAGTTATCATTGTTCATGTGGTGCGAAAAAATAAAAGTAAATAGAGTAAAAAATGAAGCATTCTTTTTTTTGAGTGCTTTTTTTGTTGCTTAAAATCTGAAAGGAGAGAAACAAATGAAGAAGTGGAAAAGATTTCTTGCTCTTTTTTGTGCAGTGATTTTAACTTTTTCTGTAATTCCTATATCAAATGCAGAAAATTCGGAAAAGGTTAATAAAGTTACTTTAACGCCAAAAGAGTATGAAGAAATGATGGCTTATGATGAAGCACATCATCATGAGGTTGAACAATATAATGAGGAAATTAATGACATTGATTTTCCTATAGATGAAATCCCAATGATGTTGGCGTCTGACTTAGTCTATCATGGCAAAGTACAATGGCATGGATATGACACTGGAAAATTTACGGTTGGAGGACGTACTGCATTTTGTATTCAACATAAAAAGTTGAGTCCGGCGACCGGGACTGCTTACACAACATCTACATGGAATAATGATGTAGCGAAGAAAATTTTATATTACGGTTTTCAAGGACAAAGACCTTGGGGGAAATTTCAAGGTGATGTTCACGCAAGAATGTTGACATCCTTTGCTATGAGTTATCTGATACAGGGAAGATTTTCCGGTGATAATTATGTTTGGACGACAGGAAAGTTAAATGAATTTATTAATTATTGTCGGGCTGCATCTTTGCCGAATACAAATATTTCATTTAGCAAAACAAATGTAACTGCTTATGTAGAGGGAAATGTACAGCGAACAGAAGTGGTTAAATTTAATGCCGGAGATTACTACAATACAGTAACTATCAAAGTTCCTAGTGGAATTACATTACATAATGTTTCCACCGGAGCAAAAATCACAAATGGAAATGCAACTTTAAAAGGAGGGCAATCTTTTTACATATCTGCTCCTCTTAGTCACACAGGAAGTTGGAGTACGGGTGCTTTAACAGGAACATTAAAAACAGTTACAAGTGTAACAAGAGTAAATCCAAACGGAAATAATCAGGATTTAGCGTATGCGAATTATGGTGTAGATACAAGCAAGAAAACAAGTTTAACGGTAAATTTCTTAAGTAAAGGGAAATTGAATTTAATCAAGACTTCCGCAAATCCGGAAATTACAAATGGAAGTTCTTGCTATTCTTTTGAAGGTGCTGAATTTGGGGTTTATAATAACGCAAATGTAACAAGTGGACAGGTTGGAAAATTAGTTACAGACAAAGCAGGCAAAACAAATACATTAGACTTAAACGCAGGAACGTACTGGATAAAAGAATTAAAAGCACCAAAAGGATATGCTTTGAGTTCAGAAGTGAAGAAAATAGAATTGAGTGCAGGAAAAACAGTTACCGTTACTTTTTCAGATATTCCTCAAACTGACCCGATTAATATTTTACTTGGAAAAGTAGATAGAGAAACAAACTTAAATAAACCACAAGGTTCTGCCAGTTTGCAAGGGGCAGAGTTTACGGTGAAATATTATGGTGGATTGTGGGAAAAAGATATAGATCCATCTACTTTAGGACAGAAACCAGTGCGTACATGGGTGTTTAAAACAGATAAAGATGGATTCTGTACATATGATGTTGTGGATTTGGTAAGTGGAGATGATTTGTATGTAGGTCCAAATGGAGATTTTTCACTTCCAATAGGAACAATCACAATTCAGGAAACAAAAGCACCGGAAGGTTATTTAATTAATCCTGAAGTATTTGTACGTCAAATTACACCAGAAGGAAATGACCAATTTATTGATACTTATAATCAACCAACTATTCCGGAAAATATCTTGAAGTTAGATTTAGTCAAAAAACAGGAAGGTACAGATATAGTTATTCCTGATGCGGAATTTGAACACGTTAAACCGGACGGTACAGTAGAAAAGGCTGTAACAGATGAAAACGGACAATTATCTTTCAAGGGTCTTCAGCATGGAAAACATACATTGCGTGAATTAAATGTAATGGATGGTTATCTTGTTAATGGAAACGTTCTTGAGTTTGATGTTGCGGAAGATAACACAATTACACTCACATCGAAAATTGATGATACACAGGGCAAAATTAAATTTGACATCACACCTGAAGGAAATATCAGCATTGTTGTTGAAGATAAACTTGCTCCATTTGATTTATTGGTACACAAAATAAATGATAAAAATAAAGTATTAGAGGGTGCAGAATTTACTTTATATGCAGATAAAGATTGCAAACAGGAAGTAAAAAAAGTCATAACAGATGATAAAGGATTACTAAGTATCGAAGAATTGACAGTAGGAACAAAATACTACTTAAAGGAAACAAAAGCACCGACAGGTTACAGACTTCCGGTGGATGCTTTTGGAAAACCGATTGTATATGAACTTTATACAGAAAGCACTCCGGTAAAAGATGAATTTATTTTCTATGTAAACGGAAAGGCATATACATCTACATCTGAGGGAATGTTTACAGTTACAGGAACAAAAGCAGACAGAGAAGTGAATGTAACTGTTATTAATGAAAGAGGCAGTAAACTACCAGTAACCGGATCGGCATTAATGTTGCCATTAATGTTCTGTGGTGCAGGTATGATTCTATTTAGTTATTATCGAAAGAAAAATTAAGATTAAGAAATGAGGGAATTTTATGAAGAAATTATGTGTGTTAGCATTGGCAGGAGCAATGGTATTGACAAACCTAACAGGTATTACTTCTCTTGCAGATAATTCAATAAAAGAAGAAAAGCAAATGAAAAAGACAACTGTTAGTACACAGAATGGTATTGCAGATTTTGGGGACGGTACAGCAAAAATTACGATTAAAGGAAATGAAGGACAATCTCTTGTTGGAAAAGAGTTCAATGTTTATCAACTTTTTCATGCTGAAAATTCAGCCGGAGGAGAGTCTATTCAATATACATTTAATACAGAATATGAAAATGTATTAAAAACAGTTGTTGGTAAAAAGTTAGGAAAAAATCCGCAGGATGTAACCGAATATATGGTTATTGATTATATTCAGACATTAAACAAAAATGAAGTAGAAGGAACACAGACACCACAACAGCCGGAAGGTGCTTATATGAATTTCCGCTATTTCATCGAAGAGTTAAGGGATGAGATGAAAAAACAAGGTGCTGAGAGTGATGTCGTAAAAGTGACTAATACAAAAGAAGATAATTCTGTAGATATAACAGGATTAACTTATGGTTACTATGTTATAGACGAAGTAACAGCAGTAGGTGGAACTCATGCAGCATCTTCTCTTTGCATGGTAAACACGGCTAATCCTAATGCGGAAATGAATATTAAATCAGATTACCCAATACTAATTAAAAAAATCCAAGAAGATGATAACAGAGAACAGATACAAGAATTTGGCTTAAACGATATTGGAGATTTTGAAATCGGTCAGAAAGTTCCATTTTTCTTACTATCAACAGTACCGGATATGAGAGGGTACAATGAATATTATTATGCTTGGCATGACAAGATGGACAAGGCTTTAACTTTCAATAAAGATTCACTTGAAATTATAATTGAAGGTGAAAATAGAGATGGAGATTTTACTACATACACTTTAAAAAGTGACGAATATAAACTAACTGAAAATCCTACACCGGATGAAACTTTTAAAGTAGAAATTAAAGACTTGAAAAAAATCGTAGATAGAGAATTTAATAATTATGGCATTGAAAGAACTCTTAATGAAGACCCTTGGGGAATGAGTAAATATAAATACGGACAAGCCGTTTTCTTAGTCTATAATGCAACACTAAATGATAATGCTGCAAATGATACAGGACGTCCGGGATTTGAAAATGATGTTAAATTAGAATTTTCTAACAATCCTGATTCTGACGGACAAGGCAGTACCGGAGAAACACCATGGGATACTGTTGTGTGCTTCACTTACAAACTAAATGGTTTAAAAGTAAATAATCATAATACAAAATTAGAAGGTGCTAAATTCCGATTATATTCAGACGAGGCTTGTAAAAATGAGGTTTATTTAAAGAAAACAGATGCAGGCTATAATGTAATAAATCGTGATAGTATTGGCAGAACGCTTCCTAAAAATGCAGTTGAAATGGTTTCTAATGCAAAAGGTGAGTTTAAAATTTATGGTTTAGACAGTGGAACATACTATTTAAAAGAAACAGAAGCACCGGCAGGTTACAGACCAATTTTAGACCCAATTAAAATTGAAGTAATTCCTACATATACAAAAGACAGACAGAATTACATAAAAGGTGATGGTGCAACAGATAAGACATTACAGAAACTAGAGTATGTTGCTCATATAAAACAATTTACACAGGGTTCTATGCAAGAAAATTCTATTTCTTTGGAAACAAATTCTGATGACGGTTCCGGAAACTTAACAGTAGTAAACCAAGTTGGGAATAAATTGCCAGTAACTGGTTCGGTACTTACTGTTTTAATGCTTGCTGCTGGTACATTACTTCTTGTGTATACATTTAAAAGAAAAAAAGTAAAGAATGATGTAAATGAAGTGTAGAAAAGCAGTTGGAAATATTTTCTTTTGTGTAGGAATACTATTGTGTTTGTATCCTTTTATTAGTGGGATGGTTCATCGGCAGGAACAGAAATCTGTCATTTCTACTTATGAAAGTCACATTATGCAGGATATAAAGGAAATGGATAGGGTATTTAAGAAAGCAAAAGAATATAATCGTATTTTGAATGATACAAAGGGAATTGTAGTTGAAAGTTCTCTTCAGGAAATGAATGGTTTGTCTGATGAAGAATATAACAATCAGTTAAATATGACAGGAAGCGGAGTTATGGGAAGTTTGGAAATCCCCAAAATAGATGTGAACTTGCCGATTTATCATGGAACAGAAGACAGTGTCCTGTCCAAAGGTGTGGGACATTTACAAGGAAGTAATCTTCCGGTAGGAGAAAAGAATACAAGAAGTATTTTGACAGGACATCGGGGGCTTCCTAATGCGAAACTGTTTACACGGTTAGATGAGTTGAAAAAAGGGGATTTATTTTTTATAAGGGTGTGTGGTAAAACACTTGCGTATAAAGTGGAGAAGACGGAGGTGATTAAACCGGAAGAGGCGGAAATACTTTCTGTTGTTTCGGGAAAAGATTTAGTGTCTTTGGTAACCTGTACACCTTATGGAATAAATACACACAGACTGGTTGTAACAGGAGAACGAGTAATATATGAACAGAAGATGCAGGATAATATAAAAAAGGATTTGTTTTCTTTGGAAGAGAGTGTTCTGATTGCTGTGCTGGTTGTTTTGATTGCTGTTTATATTGTGTGTCAGAAAAGGAAGGAGCGAAAAAATGAAATATAGGAAAAGGAAAATTAGGGCGATAGTTTTATCAGGATTGTTAGTGCTTGTTTTTTCCGTGACTGCGTTTGCAAAAGAAGGAACTACAGAAGAAACCGGAAGTATAACCATTGAGTTAGCGGATGCTGGTGCAGGTACAAGTAAAGAGAATGTACGGTTTACTTATACAAAAGTTGCTGATGTGGTAGACGGGAAATATGAATTGTTGGAGGAATATAAGCAGACAAATATTGATTTGAATAAGTTAAAGTATGCAGAAGAGTTGAAGGCGGCTGCTGAACAACTTGAAAAGGTTGCTAAGAAAGACGGAGAAATTGTTACAGATAAGAATGGACAGGCAGTTATTGAAAATCTTCCGATAGGTGTATATCTGTTGGATATGACTGACAGGGGGGTATACGATAATGTGACTTCATTATTGATTGCTGTTCCGACATTTTATGAAAAAGAGGGACAAATGGATTACGATGTGACGGTAACTCCGAAACATACACCTATTCCACCGGAAACTGTTAAAACAGGGGATGAGAATAGAGTGGAAAATTGGATGTTTGTCTGTGGAGCATCGGTAGTAATGATTTCAATTTTAGGAGGTGGTTGCTATGTGAGAAAAAGAGAGAAGAAATAAAGACCTGCCACCGACCAAAGCAGACAGGTCTTTATAAAATAGTAACCTGAAAAATACAGGCTGTTCTCTATTATAAAGGACAGCCTTGAAAAAAGGCAAGGTGTAAGTATGGAAGATTTACAGGTGTATCTAGTTAATTTAGGAAAGTACAATGAAGGTGAAAGTGTAGGCGCATGGTTTCATTTGCCATTGGATAAGGAAGAAGTGGTTGAGAGGCTAGGATTAAATGAAACTTACGAAGAATATGCTGTACATGATTATGAAATGCCAATGGATTTACCGGAGTATATTTCTATTGATGCTTTAAATGAAATATATGAGGATTTATGCTGTTTAGATGAAGATGGTATAGAATTTAGTGTTGTTGGTGAAATGATAAATATATGTGGAAGTCTTAAGGAATTGGTTGAACATAGGGACGATATTCAGGTTTATCCGGATGTGGATGATGAAGTTGATTTGGCATACTACTTTGTTGAAGAATGTAATAGTGAATGGCCGGAACTTGCAAAAAGATACTTTGATTATGAGGCATATGGCAGGGATTTATTAATTGAGGGACATTTTATTTTTGGAAAAAATGGAGCGTATGAAATTTGTTTGTAGTTGTTAAATGTTAAGAAAGTGAAGAAAAGGAGAAAGTAAACATGAGTGATTTGTTAAAAGGTATTGTATTGGACATGGAGAAAAGTTTTGGAACATTAAAGTATTTAGGGGCAGGACGAGTAACAGAAGGAAGAAATGCACAGAGAAGAACAGTTGTTACGGAAAGACGATATAATCTTCGTTCAAGTGAGCAGAAAGGAAATATTGAGGTAATTGTAAAAGGAAATACTCCGGCAAGAAATTTTGAACCGCTTACAAAGGTGATGTTAGTTAATCCTATTTTAAGGACAACAGGTGAGTCTATTAATGGTGGCGTTGCTTACGCAGATTATATTTTGTATGCAGATGATATTTTGGAAGTAAAATAGGAAATATTGAAAAGTAAGAAAAAAGGAGATAAACGATGAGATTAGTTCAGGAAAAATTAGTATGTGACAGTAAGGCAACTTTTGGAGATTTGATGTTTATGGAGTTTGATTCAGAGCGTTTTGAGAGAGATGAGGAAGGCAACAGTACAGGGGTAGTAACAAGACGTGCATATAACCTGTATAGTGTACGACAGGGAGAAATGATTAAAGTGTTTATTCCGGCTGAAGTACCTTTGAAAGAATTTAAGGAGGAAGAGAAGGTAGAATTGATTGATGTGAATATTAGTTCTATTGTAGATTCCGGATATGGTAATAAGCGTACATATTATATTGTTGCCGGAGATATGGTTAAAGTCGGAGAGAAAAAGGCACAGGGACAACCGGTACAAAATGGGATACCGGGAGGAAATGATAAGAAGTAATGTAAGATTGGAAAATGAGTAGTTTGTTAAACAGGCTGCTTTTTTCTGTTTAGAAAGGAAGATGTTTATGTTTGTAGAGAGAAGTTTAACAACAAAAGGAAAAGAAGAGAATATAACGGGGGTAGTAACTTTTCCGTATAATGAGGATGATGTAAAGGAACGCTTTGATGTTAAAGATATGAAAGAATTGTATTTTACGGATAAGCCGGAAGGTAAGTTGTCGGTAAAACAATTTAATTATATTATGTGTGAGGCTGAAGACCGTGTTGAAAAGTTGAAATCACAGGTTGATTCAGTTGTTGACTTTTTAAAGAAAAGAATTACGGTAAAAAAGGTTGACGGTAAAGATAAAAAAGGTGTTTCTGATGTTATTCCGCTTTCTTTTGAAGATAGTGTAGTGTGGAAATATTGTATGTCCGATTATAAACATAAGGATGAGAATGTGAAAGTTTGGCGGTATAGAAATGATTTAACGATTTTATATAAGGCTGAAGAGTAGAATTGAGGATGTAAATGTTTTTCTTATTAAAATTGTATTTATCAGGAACGAAAATTCATTATCGTGATATACATTTGGTGTATCGGACGATTGCTTATAAAATTGGATTTTTTGTTGTGCTGGGACTAGGTACATTTATTGTTTATCTTTCCAAAATAAGTAATAAGCAGGGAATACATATTTTTGAGGATATAGTGAGTATTCCTTCATATGTAGTTTTGTTATGGGGAGTAATTCTTCCGCTTGTATTAGGTGTGGGAGTGGAGTTTGCTTTTGAAAAGTTGTTTCCTGATAAGTTCAGACAATACCAGCATAGGCAGAGAATAGCACGATTGATAGTGGATAATGGTTGGTATCGTTCGGAGAAGGAAACAAAAGAGTTTGTGGAAATGCCGGAAATCTTTAAAAGGGAACAGGAAAAAATAACGTATTTTCCAAAGATGTTTTATCGAATGAAAAACGGAAAAGTTTATATTACAGTAGAAATTCCTACGGGAAAGTTGAGAGAGCCGTTATTACATTTGGATAAAGAGTTGGAAACGGGATTATTTTGTGAACTTGTTGATGAAGAATTAAAGGAGTTCTATAAAGAATATGTCTTTCTTTATGATGTTATTTGTAATCGAATATCTATCGAAGATGTGAAAGTAGAAAATGGCAAAATGCTTCTGATGAAAGGGATGTATTGGGAGTTTGACGATTTGCCCCATGCTCTTATTTGCGGTGGTACAGGTGGTGGAAAAACGTATTTTATTTTGACCTTGATAGAGGCACTTTTAAAAAGCGGAGCGGAATTGTCTGTGTTAGACCCTAAGAGAGCGGATTTGGCTGATTTGGCTGATGTAATGCCGAATGTATATTTTATGCCGGACGATATGATTGAAGAACTTAAAAAATTTTATGAAAAGATGATGGAACGAACTGCCGTTATAAAGCAAATGGATAATTATAAGACGGGTGTAAATTATGCTTATGTAGGTATGCAGCCACATTTTTTGGTACTTGATGAATATGTTGCTTTTGTAGAAATGGTTGGGCGTAAAAAAGAGGAAGTTTTGAATTATATGAAACAGATAGCCATGCTAGGACGTCAGGTGGGATGTTTTTTAATACTTGCCTGTCAGCGACCGGATGCGAAATATTTTGCTGATGGTATCCGTGACCAGTTTAATTTGCGAATTGCATTAGGAAGAAATTCTGAAATGGGATATGCGATGATGTTCGGTTCAGAGTGTAAAAAAGAGTTTTTTAATAAGCGCATTAAAGGACGAGGTTATGCAGATACGGGAACAAGTGTAATTACAGAGTTTTATTCTCCGTTCGTTCCGAAAGGGTATGATTTTCTGAAAAATATTCGTGAGATGAACTTGTTGGAAAATGCGAAAAAAGAAGAGTGTATGGTTGAAGATAATTATGTACTGGAGGTGGATGCGGAAGAAGAGGAAGATTTTTAGACGGCGCTAAGTGGTGTTCTGATGATGTGCCTGCAAACCAACCGGAATGGGTATAGACTGTAAGGCTATAGTCATTCTGGGCGGTAGGGCAAACGGTAGTGCGGCAGAACAAGAAGGGAAGTGGAAGCAGAGAGAATGCTGGGAAACAGTAGCGTAATTGGAAGCACAAGTGCGTGCAGTGTGCGGTCGGAGACAGAAGCACACAAGCGTGCGAAGTGCTGGTTTCACGTGAGGGGCGTAAGCCCCTCACGTGCTTTACCCCCGTTCAGTAATACGGGGGTACAAAATCCAACGCCAATGCCTACAAACCTAGAGTTTATAAGGGTTTGTTGGGGTTTTCAAAATGTCATATTGAGTAGTGAAATATGACATTTTTCGTTCTGATATGACATATAGTCTTAAAAACATAAAATAAAAGCGGGAAAAAGTATGAATGGAGAGAAAAAATGGAAGAAAGGGAGTTGGTTTCGAGTGATGAATGGTGGGATGCAATCGAAAATAAACGAAAAGAATATCGCATTACACAGGGACGATTAGCATTACACTTGGGAATTTCTTCAGGGCATTATAGAAATATCCGGAATGGTATTGCACCCTTAACAGAAGAAATGAAAGAGAAAATAGAAACTATGTTGGAACGTTTAAATCCGGATGTGCCCCTTTCTCTTTTGATTGACTATGTAAGAATACGTTTTCCCTCATCTGATTCCGTAACTATGCGGACGATAGCGGAGGAGTTATTAAAGATACCCTTTGAAGAAGGATTTGAAAAACAATCTCATGGCTGTAATAATTATGAAAATTGTTTTGCCTATGGAAATATATTTCTTTGTTCTTCCTGTAATACAGAATTAGGAATATTACTTGAAATGCGTGGACAGGGGTGCAGGCAGTTTGAATTATATTTAGAACATAGGGAACAGTCATGGATAGATTTTTTTGAACACGTAAGTTTGTATGACGGAGTGTATAAAAGATTGGATTTAGCAGTTAATGATGCGTATGGGATATTAGATGTGTCTTATTTGGCACAAAAGTGTGAAAATGGCGAATGTATCAGTAAAAGTAGAAAGTTTTCCGTTTGTGGAAGCGGAGAGTTACGATTTGAAAAATTTGCAATGGGTAAAACGCTTTATATAGGGAGCAGACAGAGTGAAGTTTATTTTTGCATTTATGAAAAAGATTATGAGCAGTATATAGTAAATGATATTCCTATTGAAGAAGCGGTTATAAAAAATCGTTTTGAAATACGGCTTGCAGATGAAAGAGCGGATGAGGCGGTTCACCAGTTGATTATCAAACGTTATGAAGAGGATTTTATTGAAACGGTAGTGTTTGGAATTATTAATCATTATATTCGTTTTGCGGTAAGGGATGATGAAGTGAAAAAAACGCTGTGGGAAAATGATTTAATGTGGCAGCACTTTATCGGATGTTATCGGGATAAATTAAGACTGGCAACAGAACCGAAGCCGTTCAGCAGGCGTAGAACATTAAACTGGGTAAGTAGGCAGTGTATGCCAACGATTATGGGATTGGTTGCAGATGATATACAGAAAGGAACTACTGATATTGAGGATATGATGAATAATGCTGAGCCAAGTTTGAAGATGCAGAAAATGTTAGGATTGGAAAGGAGAATTGTTGAAGAACTAAAAGTGAAAATCAACGAAAAAGGAAAAGTAAAATTTTATTGTGAAAACAAGGAGGATAAAAAATAAGATGGAAACAAAGAACACAAAAAATAAGGTGCAAGTAATGTTAAAGAAAGCAGGGCATATGTTATGGGAAAACCGGATGTTATTTATTGCGGGAGCATTTGCGATTGTGATGTGTGTATCGGCATTTCCGGTAGGGGCATTAGCTGCTACAACAAATCCGGCAGAAAACGCACGCAAATTAATTATGTCATGGCTTGAACCTGTAGTGTATATAGGTTTGGGAGTGTTTGGAGGTATTTTACTGTTCAAAAGAAAGTTTACGGAATTTATTGGATTTGCAGGAATATCAATAATAGCGGTTGCACTGGTATTCTATCCTGAAAATATAAAAAACTTTTTAGGAAGTATTGTCACAACGTTATTTGGATAAACGGAAATAAATTTTAGGAGTCTGCTTTACAGAGATGTAAAAGTAGGCTCTTTTTTTGTAAAGGGAGGTTTATTATGAAAGTAATGAAGTCATTTACAAGTGTGTGGAACGTATCAAAAAATCTCTATTTTAATATTGGTACTATAGGATTTAAAGTGAGTTTCACGTTTGCAGGATTTTGTGTTTTAACATTAATTTTTATGATGTCAGTAGGAAAATATATACCACTTTTTTACTTTGATAATCCATTGGTAAGGTACTTTGTCATTCCGCTTTTGGTTGCGTATCTGATGGATAGGAAAACTCTAGATGATAAGAAACCGATTAGTTTTCTAACAACACAGATAAAGTATTTTTGCAGACCGAGAGTTACTTATGCAGGGCAGAAAGTAGTGTATAAAAAGAAAAAGGAAAATATGCAGATAACACTTGTAGAAACAGAAAGAGGTGGAAAGAGTGTATAACGTAAAATACATAGAAGATAATTTGGTTTTTACAACAGATGGAAGAGTGTACGCCTATTATGAGATGAAAGATTACAATTATGCTTTTATTTCGTTTGCGGAAAAGCAAAAAATCAGTGATGAAATAGGGCGTTTGATAAGTCAGAGTAAATGTAAAGATATACATTTGTTACAGGTGGCTACAGAAGATAGTTTTCGCAAAATACAGGAACAATCAAAAAAATGTATAAGTGGTGATATGAAAGAATTTGCAAACCGTCTTATTGATATACAGACGGATGTATTGGTTGAAAAATATGGGGAATATCAGGTAAAATACCGCCACTATATCGGCTTTAGTTTGGAACTGGCAGATGAAAAAATGAACTTGAAACAGGCGTTGTTGGATTTATGGAAAGATTTTGTGAATTTCTTGGGAGAGGTAAGAAGTGAAGTAATGGGAGATTATCTTGTAATGAGTAAAGGAATGATTGCGAGATACCGATCTATTGAAAAAATGTTATTTTGGAAAATTTCCAATAAATTTTCTTTTAACAGATTAAAACCAAGAGATTTAGGATATTTGATAGAAAAGGAATATGGAAACATGGGTGTATCGTATAAAGATTATGAATATCAAGTGCCAAGAAAAGAAACAGAAGAAAATATCATTGTAAAAAAATATGATTTTTTGAAATTAACAAATGCGTTATTACAGGAAACCCCTCGCTGCCTTAAGATTGAAAGAGATGAGGGAAAAATATACAGTGCGTTTTTCAGTATCAGTACAATCGTAGAAGATTTGGTATTTCCCAATTCTGAATTATTGTATCATCAGCAGAGTGATGTATCATTTCCAGTAGATACATCCATTAGGATAGAGGTAATAGATAATAAATCAGCAATCAGGTTATCATACAATAAAGAAATGGAAACAAAAGATTTAATTGAACACGCTTTGAAAAAAGATGTTGAGCCTTCGGATGATGTGCTGGAAGCAAATGAAACTGCAAAAGATTTGGGAGTTGAATTAAAACGTACTAAAAGCGATATGTATAAAGTCAGTTATCTAATTCGTGTTTGGGCAAAAACAAGAGAAGAACTGGAACGGTATTGTATGGAATTAAAAGACTTTTATGACGGTTATCGGATAAAATTAGTTCGTCCGGGAAAAAATATGCTGGATTTTCATTATGAGTTTCTTCCGGGTGGAAAAAGAGCCGTTGATGATTATGTACAGCATGTTACGGAAGATTTTATAAGTGGATTAGGTTTTGGAGCAACAACGAAATTAGGAAATGATTATGGGATTTACTATGGATTTAATAAGTCAACAGGAAAGCCGGTATACATCAGACCTGAATTGGCAGCGCAAGGGGTAAAAGGGGCAATTACGAATTCTCTTGCCAGTGCTTTTTTAGGTGCGACAGGTTGGGGAAAATCTGTTGCGGTAAATACATTGTTATATTATATCTGTCTTTTTGGAGGAAGGGTATTTATTTTAGACCCGAAAAGTGAACGTGGAGATTGGGGGAAATATTTTCCGGAACTGAGGGAACAACTGAATATCATTAATTTAACTTCCGATGAAGAGAATAGGGGAATGTTAGATCCATTTGTTATTTTAACTGATGTGGAAGAAAGTAAAAGATTGGCAATAGATGTTATTACATATCTTACAGGAATGTCGGTTTCGGATGGTGATAGATTTCCGTTATTGACGAGAGCAGTTGATTTGGTTGGAAAAAGTGAAAAAAGAGGTATGCTTAGAGTTATAGAAGAATTAGAAAAAATGGAAGATGAGATTGCAAGGAAACTGGCAGGGCATATTAGAAGTTTTGTCAGTTATTCTTTTGCAAAGTTATTGTTTTCAGATGGTGAAACAGAAAAGAAAACAATATCTTTGGATAAAGGTATGAATATCTTGCAGATAGCAGATTTGATGCTGCCGGATAAAGATACGCCTGCAACAGAGTATACATCTGTAGAAATGTTATCTGTTGCTTCTATGCTTATTATAGGAACATTCGGATTAGAGTATATGCAGTCGGATAAAAGTATATTTAAAGTTATGGGAATTGATGAAGCATGGGCAATGCTTGGGACTGCACAGGGAAAGGCGCTGCAAAATAAATCTGTTAGGGCAGGACGTTCAATGAATAGTGGAATTTATTTTATTACACAGGGAGCAGATGATTTAGGAAATAAGGATATACGAAATAATATTGGTATGAAGTTTGCCTTTCATAGTAGTGAAGATAAAGAAATTGCTAATATTTTAAAATTTATGAATTTAGATACAGAAGATGAAGAACTGTATAAACTAATGAGAAGTCTTCAGCATGGAGAGTGTTTGGCAATGGATATTTATGGAAACGTAGGTGTGATGTATGTGGATTTAGTTTTTGAAGAACTGATGAGAGGCTTTAGTACAACGCCGGAATTGAAGGTGGTGGAATAAATGACGGTATGTCAGAAAAGTAAAAAAAGATTACGGATATGTTTCTTTGTAGTTTTTGCAATTTCTTTATTTGTATTGCTGACGGGAATAGTGGCAAATGCTGAAGGAATATTACCACAGGAAGTTGTAAAGGATTCAAAACTATTATATCAAAAATATCCATTACTGAATTATGAGTTGGATTTTAAATACTATACAAGTGATGGAATAGGCGGTGCAGTAGGAGATACAGTAGAAGCCCCAATAAATGCAACACTATTTGCGATATTGAGTATGTTGTGGTTTTTTTCCTTAGGAATATATCAGATTGGGGCATTTCTCATTGGACAGGCATATGAATTTGATTTTTTATCACAGGTAATAGGAAAGTTAGGAGATAGTATTAGTAAGTTGCTTGGGGTTACCAAGAATGGATTTGCTAAAGAAGGTTTTTTTCCAAGCCTTCTTATTTTTACTATTTTAATCATGGGAGCATATGTACTGATTATGGGAATATATAAGAGAAAATTTTCGCAGGCATACAGTATGGTAATTAATTATGTGCTGGTATTTGTTATGGTTGTTGTATTTGCTTTAGGCGGAGAAACATACACAAAACAGATACATGAAGTGTCTAATTCGGTGAATGAGTCAGTTTTAGAACTTGGACAAAATCTAGTGACTTCAGGAAGCGAAAAAAAGGAAGGAACACCGTCAGAAAGGGTTAAAGATATACTGTTTCAGATACAGGTTAGGAATCCGTGGATAATGCTACAGTTTGGGGAACCGCAACTTGATGAAAATTTAGTAAAAAGGGCAAAAGAATTAGAAAAGGTAAATCCGTATAAAGATGAAGATAAGCGAGAAGATTTAGTGAAAAAAGAAGTTGACGAAGAAGGAAATAGATATTTGTCAGGAGATAAGTTGCCGGAGCGAATGGGAATGGCACTTATTTTTTTATTGGTAAATATTGGGATAACATTTTTTGTTTCGGTATTGGCGGTTTTATTGATATTGGCACAAGTTTTGTTTGTTTTCTTTTCTCTGTTTTTACCGATTAATTTTATTGTTGGTTTATTACCGGGAAAATCGCAGGTGGCATATAGGGGAATTATAAGTGTATTTTCGTATATGTTTCTTCAGATAGGTGTCAGTTTTATTCTGATGATAACATTTTCAAGTTCGCAGTTGATATTTGATTTATCGTCAAAAACACCACTATTTTTTACAATGATATTACAGTTGGTATTATTTATAGGCGTGTATATGAATTTAGGAAGCATTGGAGAAAAACTTGGCGGTGGAAATGCGATAAGACAGGTAGATCAAAAGAAAAAAGAAGTAGAACGTAAAGTTATTCATAAGGCGAAAGAAAAAGGAAAAATGGCAGGAAGAACGGTTAAAGCGGTTGCTACACAGGGAAAAAGTGAAGTTTCAAGGGTGGTTTCAGAAAAGTCAAAAGGAAGAAATTCAAGTGATTTGACGAAAAAAGCCAATATGGTTGGAAAAAGTGAAGAGAAAAGTGTTGATAAGCAGTCAAGAAAACAAACAAATTTATATTCTATGCGAAAGAATACGGGTATGTCTGAGAGTTATGTAAAAGACAGTGAGCAAGCGGTGAAAATGCAACAAAGTTCTGATGAAAAGAAAAAGGATGCAAAGAAGGATAAAAGCAATTCAGAGGTATCACGGATAATAAAACGTGAGGGAACTGATACGGCAGAACAGAAGGAGAAGAAACTTGCAAGCATACATTCGGCATATGAAAACAAAGAAAAAGCGTCTTCGTCATCAGATGTATCTAAAGCAACAGAAAAGAAAAATATTCCTTCCATGGATAAAAAATTATCAAGTATGAATGGGGCTTATGAGTCTAAAGAGAATTTAAAAAATCTTAAAGGAACAGTTCGTCAAGAAAATATATCAGCAGGAAAAGAGGAGAAGAAAGGCTATGCAAGTATGAAAGGGGTGCATGATATTTCTACTGAAAAGATTTCACATGGAAAAATGAATAATTCTGGTACAAAGAAAGAATAGGTGGATGAATGAAAAAGAAGATAGGAATATGTATTTTTTTGCTTTTAAGTCCTGCAATTCTTATTATGGGCATACTTTTTGCGGTTGTATCAAGTAGTTCGGGAAGAATGTCAGATAGTTCTACTGTGCCGGGGTCAAGTCAGGCAATAGTTGAAGTGGCACTTTCACAAGTAGGAAATGTGGGTGGGGAACCCTATTGGCGCTGGTATGGATTTGATAGTTATGTAAACTGGTGTGCCAGTTTTGTTTCATGGTGTGCAGACCAATGTGGATATGTTGAAAGTGGGATTATTCCTAAATTTTCATATTGTCCTACCGGTGAGGCGTGGTTTAAGAAGTATGGAAAGTGGCAGGGCAAAGATTATATAGCAAAGGCAGGAGATATTGTATTTTATGATTGGAATGGTGATTCTGTAACAGACCATGTTGGAATTGTACAATATAGCAAGGATGACAAGATTGTTACGGTTGAAGGAAATACCAGTGATTTAAACCATGAAGGAAATGTATGTGCGGTAAAAACGAGAACAAAAGAACATGTTTATGGATACGGTGTTCCGGCATATCCATTTAATAGTAATGTGGAGGGAAGTAATTTAGAAGAACAAGTCTATAACTATTTACGTAAGGCTGGATTTTCCAAAGCAAGTACCTGCGGAATAATGGGAAATATGTATCAGGAAAGCGGTATAAACCCATCTAATATTCAAGGAGGAGGGAAAGGTCCGGCGGCAGGAATATGCCAATGGGAAAACTACACGAAAGGAACGGGACGCTGGAAACGACTGGATGATATGGCAAAAGGCAGAGGTGTTCCGTGGACAGATATAAAAGTGCAGTTGGATTTTCTTATATTTGAATTGAATGGCGGAGACCCGACAACAAAGGCATTAATGGATAGAAACTATGGAGGATTAAGTTTCTTTATGAATACACCGGATGTTGAATGGGCAACAAAAGTATTTGAAACGTGTTTTGAGAGAGCAGGAAAACCAAATATGTCGAGAAGAATAAAAAAGGCAAAAGAATATTATGAAAGATTTTAGGAGAGGTAGAGATGACAAAGAGGAAAGGAATTATTATAGGAATAATGGTTTTGGTGGCAGGTGGTATTTTATTAACTGTGCTTTTTAGTAAAGATAAAAGAGAAGAAACAAATAAAAAAGAAAAGCCACTATCAATAGAAAGCACAGAAGATACAGATAATGTTTCTGAAAAAATGAAAGAGTTTCAAGGTGAAGTTTCATTTGAAAACATGGATGGGTTATTTTTCTTCAGTCCGCAGGAACAGGAGGAGTTTAAGGCACTTATTGGAAACTGGCTGTATACAGAAGGAATTATACCTAAGAAGATAGAAGTTTATGAGGTGATAGAAGAATTGAGCCCGGATAGTTGGAAATTTTATTGCCTTATAAATGATGGTGCGTATAAAGTACAGGGGATTTTTAAGTTGGACGAAGATGTAAAACTTGCATTTACAGATAGTGTACCTGAAAAAGAAAAGGAAGAAAGTGTTTCCGGAAAGAAGCCTACAGAGGAAGAAAAGGCATTGGTAAATGAAAGTTATGATCCGGGATATGATAATGTGGATATGGGAAAAGTTGTAATTACATCAGGAAAAGAAAAACTTCCCAAAGAAATAAATCAGGAAGAACTAATTGAAAAAATGACAGAGTATTTATTGAACGCACAGGAATATCGAAGAGAAGTTGTGTTGGAAGAGGTCGAAACAGATAAAAATAAAATAGGATTGATTTTTTCTTTTGTGATTCCTCGAGTAGATGAAAAGGTATTCTGTGTAACTGTAAAAGATGCTGAGTATAAGTTTTTCTTTGGAACAAGAGTAGAAGAATAGGAAGTGAGAAGATGAAAATAGGTATAAAAAGAGAAAAGAAAGAAAAGGTGCAAAAAGAAAAAGTAAAACATGAAGGATTACATAGTAAACGTGTAATTTTTTTATGGATTTTGTTAGGCGTCAGTCTTGTTTTTGCGATTTATAAAAATTTTACGGCAATAGACAGACATACTGTCCATGAGCGAGAAGTGGTGGAAGAAAAATTGATAAATACGAATGGAATTGAAAATTTTGTCAAAGGATTTGTCAAAGAATATTTTTCTTGGGAAAACACCGGGGAAGGTATGGAGTTACGAATAAAAAAACTTGAGGAGTATGCGGATGAAGAAGTTGTTCATAGTGTGCAGGGAATGTTTCCGGCAGAGGTTACTAATCGTTCAGAAGTGTATAAGTTGGACATATGGAATGTAGAAAAGATAAAAGATAAAGAGTACAAAGTTACTTTTATTGTAGGGCAGAAAGTGGTTAGTACTTCCGGAGAAAAGAAGGTGGAACAACCATATGAAACAGTTGTGTATATGGATAAAAACGAAGATATGCTTATCACAAAATTACCAACGTTGACTGAATTACCTAAAAAATCAGATGTTGTGTTAAAAGAAGACATGGAAGCAGAAAATGTTGAAGCAGATTTGGAAGAAAGTGTAAATGAGTTTTTGGAAGATTTTTTTGCGGTATATCCAACGCTGTCAGATAAGGAACTGAAGTATTATGCAAAAGAAGGGGTTATGCCGGAAATACATACAGATAGTTATAAGTTTAATATGCTTGATAAATTTGTTATTGTATCTGCTCACAAAAATCAAGTGGAAGTACATTTGACTGTTTCTTACCAGTCACTTTTTACAAATACGATTCAACCGTTTGAATATGATTTGGTTTTAGAAAAACAGGATAATTGGAAAATTATTGAGAAAAAGTAAAATGCAGGATGGATTTACTTATTTAGAAAAAATCAGTGATGAACGGTTAGAAAAAATTTATCGTGACGTATTGGAAATGTTGAGGAAAATGAGGACAGATGCCATGTTGAGAAAAGTATACTGTGATGTGAATTTTTATGGGTTGCTGGAAAGAATAATGGAAATTCAGGAAGCGAAAGAAGAGTTAAAGCGATTACACTGGGAATAGGAGATGATAGGAAAAATTGTATATTGAAGTTATAAAAAAGAGGAATTGTTTCATATATTAAAAGAAAGAGTGAGGATAAAAGTGAACGATAAAAATAGAAAAGATGTAAAGGTAAAAGTGATTTATGGAGAAAAACCTCTTCTGGAGTGTATGAAGAATGTAATTAAAATCCATAAGAAATAGAGATGGCAAATATAACCCTTATGATGTATACTTTTGAATGGTATATGTCATAAGGGTATAATATTTTATGAAGAAAAAGGAGCAAATGCTAAATGGGAAATCGTGTAGTATTATACCTTAGATTGAGTAAAGAAGATGTAGATAAAGTAAGTGAAGGAGATGATAGTGCCAGTATAAAAAATCAAAGATTGTTATTAACTGATTATGCTTTGAAGAATAATTTCCAAATAATAAAAGTCTATTCTGATGACGATGAAAGCGGTTTATATGATGACAGACCGGGATTTGAGCAAATGATAGAAGATGCAAAATTAGGACTTTTTGATATTATTATTGCTAAAACACAGTCACGTTTTTCAAGAAACATGGAGCATATAGAAAAATATTTGCATCACGATTTTTTGAATTTAGGAATACGCTTTATCGGAGTGGTAGATGGAGTAGATACGGCGGTAGCTTCCAATAAAAAATCACGTCAGATAAACGGATTGGTAAATGAATGGTATTGCGAAGATTTGTCGGAAAATATTCGCAGTGCTTTTAAAATAAAAATGAAAAATGGACAGTTTTTAGGTTCGTCCTGTCCTTATGGATATAAACGTAATCCGGAGAATCATAACCATTTGGTTATAGATGAATATGCCGCTAATATTGTTAGAAGAATATTCAAATTGTATTTAAGCGGTTGTGGGAAAGCGAGAATAGGTTCAATCTTATCGGAAGAGGGAGTGTTAATTCCGACTTTATATAAACAGCAGGTTCGTGGAGAAAATTATAAAAACAGTAAAATCCTAAAGTCAACAAGAGTGTGGTCTTATCAGACAATACATACTATTTTAAATAATCAGACTTATGTGGGAGATTTAGTGCAAAATAAGACGAATAAACTTTCGTATAAGGATAAAAAGAAAGTATCATTGCCAAAAGAAAAATGGATTGTTGTTGAGAACACGCATGATGCCATTATAAGTAGAGAGATTTTTAGAAGAGTACAAGAAGTGCAGAAAATAAAAACGAGAAGTGTGTCAGGAAATGAAGAAAAAGGAATATTTTCTGGTATTCTTTTTTGTGCAGATTGTAAGCATAGTATGAGTAGGAAATATGAAAGGCGAGGCAATCATCAGTTTATTGGATATATTTGCAGGACATATAAACAGCATGGAAAGAAGTTTTGCAGTAGCCATAGTATTAAAAATAGTGAACTGGAAGAAATTGTTTTAAATTCAATAAAAGAAGAAGCAAAGAAGATATTGACACAGGCAGATGTTGATGAACTTAAGAAGTTTGAAGTTGTAGAATCTTGCAGAATCAATTATGAGTTCCAATTAAACCAGATGGAAAATCAAATTGAGAAGGTAGGAAATTATAAGAAGAAAACATACAATAATTTTATGGAAGAACTTATAGGAAAAGAGGAGTATATGTATTATACCGGAGAGTATAATAGACAGATTAAAGAATTGCAACTTCAAAAAGAAAATCTACTTGAGAAAATGAATATGCAGAATGAGTTAGACAGTAGGCATGATGAATGGGTTGAGGCATTTAAAAATTACATAGGTGTATCAGAACTTACAAGAGAAATGGTTTTGGAATTGATAAATAGAATTGAGGTTCACGAAAATGGTGTGATTGATATTTATTATCATTTTTCAAATCCGTATGAATAAAGGAAGGTAGGAAAGAATAATGAAAAAGAGAAATATGTTGAAAAAAATACAAGGTTTGTTATTAGTTTTTATGTTGTCTACAAATATAATTGCTTGTGGAGATGCAAAAACTACGACATCAAATCCAAAAGAAAATGAGATCGCCCTATCAGGAGGGACATTTGATTATGCGTCCATTCCGGAATATAGCGGAGAACCGTATGTGGAAGTGAATGGGAATGTTCCATATTTTACAGAAGAGGAAATTACAGATAAATCATTTGAAGCATATGGTGAGTTAGATTCTTTTGGACGATGCACAACTTCGGTTGCTTGTTTGAGTAAGGAAACAATGCCGAAAGAGAAAGAAAAAAGAGGGAAAATCGGAAATGTGAAGCCTACAGGGTGGCAATCAGTAAAATATGATTGTGTGCAGGGAAAGTTTATTTTGAATAGAGCACATTGCATTGGCTGGCAGTTAGGAGCAGAAAATGCCAATGAAAAAAATCTTGTCAGTGGAACAAGATATATGAATTTGGAAATGCTTGAGTATGAAAATCTTGTAGCAGATTATATAAGAGAAACGGGAAATCATGTGATGTATCGTGTGACGCCTATTTTTGTGGATAAAGAAATGCTTTGCAGAGGACTTCTTATGGAAGGGTATTCCGTTGAAGATAAGGGGCAGGGTGTATCCTACTGTGTATTTTTCTATAATGTACAGCCGGGAATTGAAATGAACTATCAGACAGGGGAATCGAAATATACAGGTGTATTTTTAGACAAAGATTCTGTTGCAGTGGAATATGATGGTGCAACTTCTGAGCAGGAGAAAAGTAATAAAGAAGGTTCATATATTTTAAATACAAATACGAAAAAATTTCATTTGCCAAGTTGCAAAGGTGTAAAAGATATTAAAGAGAAAAATAAAAAGACTTTTCATGGAAAGAGAGAGGATTTATTAAAACAGTCTTATTCTCCATGTAAAATGTGTAATCCGTAATTAGTCTACTATACTTAAACGCTTCATGTGTTGCGATGGCGGAGCATATTTGCGGTGATGAGCAGACGTTCGTTAAACAAATGAATAGGCGGGCGCAAAAATTGGGAATGAAAAATACTCACTTTGTGAATTGTAATGGATTGGATGCAGACGGACATCTGACAACAGCCAGAGATATAGCGATAATGTCAAGAGAGTTGATTGCGAAATATCCTGAAGTACATAAGTATACAAAAATATGGCAGGAAAACATTACACACGAAACGAAAAAAGGAACTTCAGAATTTGGTTTGACAAATACAAATAAATTCATCAGACAATACCCATATGCTACCGGATTGAAGACGGGGTCAACAGGAAAGGCAAAATTTTGCCTGTCTGCTACAGCGGAAAAGGATAAGATAAAATTGATTTCTGTCGTAATGGCTTCTCCAAATGCAAAACAAAGAGTAAAAGATGCGGTAGTGCTGATGAATTATGGATTTGGAAGATGTAAGAAATATGAAGATGAAATACCGATAAAAGATAGAAAAATACAAGTGAAACGAGGACAGAAAGAAACGGTAAAGGCGGAAACGGAAAGAGGATTTGAGTATGTTGATACATCGGGGACAGAACTTTCAAGGATAAAGAAAAAGGTAGAGGTAAAGAAAAAGATTAGTGCACCGATAAAAAAAGGACAGAAAGTAGGAAGAGTTGTGTACTATTTGAATAAGGCGGAAATCGGAAGTCTTCCGATTGTTTCTAAAGAAAGTGTAAAAGAAGTGGATTACCCATATGCTATTCAGTCTGTGCTAAGAACCTTTTTCTTGTAAATGAAGTAAAAAAACTATATAATAGTACAGAAAGACAGGAAAAAGGACGAAGAGAAGTGAAGAATTTAATCATTATATCGGGGATTGTTATTCTTTTGGTAGTTGTGGAAATTATTCGGGAGATTACTACATTTAAAGTAACTCATTATGAAATTATTTCTAAGAAACTGAAGAAAGACATGAGCGAGAAAAAGGTTGTTTTTATAAGTGATTTACATAATTATTCATATGGAAAAGAAAATGAGAAATTGCTTAAAGCGATAGAGTGTGAATATCCGGATATGATACTTTCGGCGGGAGATTTGCTCGTGGGAGATAAAAAGAAATCATCTGAACCTGCAGAAAAATTCATGAAATCTTTGGCAGCAAAATATCCGGTATATTGTGGGAATGGAAACCATGAACAGCGTATGAAAGAAGAAACGGATAAATACGGAGAAAAGTATATCGAATATAAAGAACAACTAGTGAAAACAGGTGTACATCTGTTGGAAAATAATTCGGTTTTACTTGATTGGGAAGGACAAAAAGTGCGTATTAGCGGTCTTGAAATTCCGTTGAAATATTATAGAAAATTTTCTGGGGAAAAATTGAGTGTAAAAGAAATAGAGAGTTGTTTGGGGAAGGCAAATGAAAAAGAATTTGAAATTTTGCTTGCTCACAATCCGGTTCATGCGGAAACATATGCGAAGTGGGGAGCGGATTTAACTTTATCTGGGCATCTTCATGGAGGGATGGTGCGTATTCCTTTTGGCAGAGGTGTTATTACACCGCAGGCACGTTTGTTTCCGAAATATTCGGGCGGAATGTACAAGATTGGTGAAAAAACGATAGTTGTCAGTAAAGGATTGGGAGTTCATACAATTCCCATACGTCTATTTAATGAAGCGGAAATTATCGTGCTTCACATAAAAGGAAAAGGATAGAGGAAAAGAATATGGGAATACCTGTAAAATTAGAAGCGTTTGAAGGTCCTTTGGATTTGCTTCTGCATTTGATAGAGAAAAATAAAATAGATATTTATGATATTCCGATTGTGGAGATTACAAATCAATATATGGATTACATTCGGGAGATGGAAACGAAAGACTTAAATGTAATGAGTGAATTTTTGTTAATGGCCTCTACTTTATTAGATATAAAATGTAAAATGCTGTTGCCGAAAGAAGTCAATGAAGAGGGTGAAGAGGAGGATCCTAGACAAGAATTGGTAGAACAGTTATTGCAATATAAAATGTATAAATATATGTCCTATGAACTTCGTGATCGACAGATTGAAGGGGAAAGGCTTATGTTTAGAGAACCGTCTATTCCAAAGGAAGTTTCAGAGTATTCGGATCCGGTAGATTTGGATGCTCTTTTGGATGGGATGACTTTAGCAAAACTAAAAGCGGTGTATAATGAAGTTTTGAAGCGGCAGGAAGATAAAATAGACCCGATACGAAGTAAATTTGGAAAGATTGAAAGAGAAGAGGTGGAATTGCCGGAGAAGATGTCGTTTCTGCATCAGTACGCAAAGACGCATAAGACATTTAGTTTTAGACAACTTTTGGAGAGGCAGAGATCAAAAATGCATATTGTTGTTACATTTCTGGCAGTGCTTGAAATGATGAAAACAGGAGAAATACGAGTTGTACAGGAAGATACTTTTTCTGAAATTATGATTACATCAACTGTATTTGGATAAAGAAAGGAAAACACATGGAGATTAAGCAGACTGAGGCTATCATCGAAGCAATTCTATTTACGATGGGAGAATCGGTAGAGTTAGATAAAATAGCAGATACGATAGAACACGATAAAGAAACAACAAGAAAAATTATTCGAAATATGATGATGCGATACGAGGAAGAAGATAGGGGAATACGCATCATTGAATTGGAAAATGCATTTCAGTTATGTACGAAGCAGGAAATGTATGAGTATTTAATTCGGATAGCAAAACAGCCGAAACGCCATGTACTTACGGATGTTTTACTGGAAACGCTTTCTATTATCGCTTATAAACAGCCGGTAACCCGCTTGGAAATTGAAAAGATAAGAGGGGTTAAATCAGATCACGCGGTAAATAAATTAATTGAGTATAATCTTGTGACAGAAGTGGGAAGAATGGACGCGCCTGGGAAACCTCTTCTTTTCGGAACGACAGAAGAATTTTTAAGACGCTTTAGTGTACAGTCTATAGATGAACTACCTGTTTTTGATGCGGAAAAACTGGAAGATTTTAAAGCAGAAGCGGAAGATGAAGTGCAGTTGAAATTGGACATTTAACTGAGGAATAAGAGGAGAAAATCACACATATAGTAAAGCAGACGGATTGACAAAAGGTGCGTGTGATTTTGAAAAAAAGAATAGGGATTGTGTTAATTGCGGTTATCTTTTTTGGAATAACGGCAAAGGCTATTGAAAAGCCTAAAGAATTATACGCCCAGTCAGCAGTTCTAATGGACGCAGACAGTGGGCGTATTTTATTTGAGAAAAATGGAAACAAACAACGTGCTATGGCGAGTACGACGAAAATTATGACTTGTATTCTTGCTTTGGAGAGGGGAGAATTGGAAAGTGAAGTTGTGGCATCGGAAAATGCAGCCAAGCAACCGAAAGTTCATTTGGGAGTTAAAAAAGGGGAAACTTTTCGGCTGAGGGATTTGTTGTATTCTCTTATGTTGGAATCGCACAATGACAGTGCGGTAATGATAGCGGAAAAAATTAGCGGGAACGTAGAAAAATTTGCGAAATTAATGAATGAAAAGGCTAAAGAAATCGGCTGTACAAATACATATTTTATTACGCCGAACGGACTGGATGCAAAAGATGATACAGGAAAGCATTCAACAACTGCTGTGGAATTGGCGAAGATAATGAACTACTGTATTACAGAGTCCCCTAAGAAAGAAGAGTTTTTGGCAATTACAGGACAAAAGAGTTATCAGTTTACAAATATGGATAAAACACGAAATTATATATGCCGTAACCACAATGTCTTTTTGGAAATGATGGACGGAGCAATATCCGGCAAGACCGGATTTACGGGAGAGGCGGGGTATTGCTATGTGGGAGCGTTGCGAAGAAATGACAGGACGTTTATTGTGGCTCTGCTCGGATGCGGATGGCCTAATAATAAAACATATAAATGGTCGGATACGAAAAAGTTGATGGAATATGGTTTGGATGCTTTTAGATATAAAGATATTGAACCGGAAGTTCACTTTGAAACAGTATCTGTTGAAAATAGTCTTCCGCGGCAACGATTGGAATTTATTATTAAAGGGAAAGAGAAGATTCATGAAAGAATTTTAATGAGTGATGAAGAAAGTGTGACGATAGAAACAAAAATAAAAGAAGAATGGAAAGCACCCGTAAAGCGAGGAGAGAAAGCAGGAAAAGTGATTTATTATCTGAATGATATTCCTATTCGTGAATATGAAGTGGTGACGGCAAATAATGTTGAAAAACTTACATGGAAATGGTGTTTGAAGAAAATGGTTAAGAGGTATATAAAACTATAAAAGAGCGGGAAGGACAAAGTATTTTGTCCTTCCCGTTTGAAAAATGAAAATATGAGAGAATTAGAGAGACCGTTTCAAGTTTTG